>NZ_JBSFVR010000272.1:0-10260 GCF_053592415.1 Streptomyces sp. NPDC002690
CGCCGAAGTCACATGCCGAAGTCGCGCCCCGAAGCCAGCGCCCCGAAGCCAGAGCGCGGCGCTCTCGGCGCGCGGGCCCGGCGCGGTCCGTGCCCCTCGACCCTCGCACCCGGCAACCGAGTCGGTCCAATACCGAAATGGCCCTGATCCGGGACGATCGGCGTCCTAATCGGCCGTGGCCGGTCGCGCGGAGGGTGTGGGCAGCGCGTGCGCGGCCACGGCGAGCACCGCCCGCAGGGCGGCCGAGGGGTTGTCCTCCCGCCAGGCGAGTGCGGTCTGGCGGCGTACGGGCGGACCGGCGAGGGGGCGGTGGACGAGTCCGTCCTGCTGGATGTGTCCGCAGGAGCTGACGGTCAGGGTCACGCCCACCCCGGCCGCGACCAGCGCCATGATCGTGTACGAGTCGGGGGCCTCCTGCACCACGCGCGGGACGAACCCGTGGGCAGCGCAGGCCTGCTCCAGCGCGTCCCGGACGGTGGAGCCCGCGTCGGCGGGGAACGAGACGAACGGTTCGTCGGCGAGTGCGCCGAGCGGCACGGCGGGCAGACCCGCGAGCGGGTGGTCGCAAGGGAGCGCGCAGATGAGTTCCTCCTCGCCGATCACCCGGTGGGCGACGCCCGGTCCGCTCACCGGCAGCCGGACGAACCCGAGGTCGAGCGAGCCGTCGGCGACGCGGGCCAGGGCCACGTTCGCGTAGGTCTGACCGGCCATGACCAGTTCGATACCGGGGTGGGCGGCGCGGACGGCACGGGTGAGTCTCGGCAGGGTCTCGTGGGAGGAGGCCCCCGCGAAGCCGAGGGTGACCTTGCCGTACTCGCCCCGCCCGGCGGCCCGGGCGACGCCGGCGGCGGTGTCCAGTTGAGCCAGGGCCTCGCGCACGGGTCCGAGGAAGGACTCCCCCGCGCTGGTCAGCCGCACGGAGCGGGTGCTGCGCTCGAAGAGCTGGACGCCGAGTTCCCTCTCCAGCTGGCGGATCTGCCGGCTGAGGGGCGGCTGGGCCATCCGGAGCCGTCGGGCGGCGCGGCCGAAGTGCAGTTCTTCGGCCACCGCGACGAAGCCCTTCAGATGGCGCAGTTCCACGGATTCCCCCGTCCGGAGCGGACCGGCCGGCGGTCCGGTACGAGACGGGACGGTCCGGACCCGAGGGTAACGCCGTGACCGTGGCGGGCGGCACGCGCCGTGGCGGCCGTCGTGTTCACGGCCGGGGCCGGTGGAACGCCGGAGGTGGTGCGCACGACTCCACGGGCACGCACCCGCTCCGTGCTCGCTCCGGACTACTTCGGCGCCCCCGGCCGCCAGGTGGACCCGCCGACTGCACCGTCGGCCGTGCCGCGGGCGGAGTCCGACGGTTCCTGGCGCTCCTTGTCGTCGCGGTGCGCCTTGCTCTCCCTGGACTCCTTGTCCCAGGCCGCGTGCAGCCGGGATCTCAGGTCGTCCGGGGGCAGGAAGCGGGACCAGCGTTCCGGGTACTCGGAGGGCATGTCGCCGCCCTCGTCGAGGCCGTCCTCGTCGTCGGCGTACATCGCCCAGGCCGAGGGCCGGGTCCGGGCCACGAATTCGGCGGCCTGGGCGGCGCGGGCGAGGTCGTTGGCCTCGCGGGCCTCGGCCGTGGCCAGGGAGGGCCACACCCGGTCGATGGCGGCGTTCACCGCGGCCCCGACGAGCACCGCGAAGGCGGAGACGCCGATCCACAGGAGTACGGCGATGGGGGCGGCCAGGGAGCCGTAGATCGTGGGGCCCTCGACGGTGCTGGTCAGGTAGAACCGCAGGACGAAACTGCCGATCACCCACATCCCCAGGGCCACCAGTGCCCCCGGGACGTCCTCCATCCAGGGCGACCGTACGGGGACGGACACGTGGTAGAGGGTCGTCAGGAAGGCGATGGTCAGCAGGATGACCAGGGGCCAGTACAGGACGGCCAGGACCTCGGTGCCCCAGGGGACCAGTTCGACCACCCGGTCCGGGCCCGCCACCAGCAGCGGCAGCACCACCGCCCCCAGCAGCAGGGCGACGACGTACAGCAGGAAGGCGAGCAGGCGGGTCTTGACGATGCCGCGCTGACCGTCGAGGCCGTACATGACGGTGATGGTCTCGACGAAGACGTTCACCGCGCGGGAGCCCGACCACAGGGCGATGGCGAAGCCGATGGAGATGACGTCGGGGCGGGCCCCGTTGGTGATGTCGTCCAGCAGCGGCTTGGCGAAGTCGTTGACGCCTCGCTCGGAGAGGACGGTCTGCGCGGCGTCGAGGATGTTCCGCTCGATGGAGGCGACCGTGGTGGTGGAGGTCCAGTCGTCGACGTACCCGAGGAGGCCGATCAGGCCGAGCAGCAGGGGCGGCAAGGACAGCAGGGTGAAGAACGCCGCCTCGGCCGCGAGCCCGAGGATCCGGTACTCCATGCACGAGTTGACGGTGTCCTTGAGCAGATGCCACGCCATCTGCCGCTTGGAGACGTTGCGGTAGAGAACTCGGGCACGGTGGAGCCGGCTCGATCTCCGCTCGGGTGTTTCATTTGCTGCCTGCACGTCCTTACCGTATCGGCATGGCAGCCACCACCCACACAGTGACCAATCAGGTACCGCCGCTGGTCGGCTACGACGTCTTCGGCGCGGACCGCGCCCTGTCCGAAGCGGTGGAACGACATCTCGCGCCCGGAATCCTGCTCCAGGCCCGGCAGGAGCTGACCACGCTCGGGCAGGCGGCCGGATCGGCCCAGGTGCAGGAGTGGGGGGCGCAGGCGAACGAGAATCCACCGAAACTGCGCACTCACGACCGATACGGACACCGGATCGACGAGGTCGAATTTCACCCGGCCTGGCACCGGCTGCTGGGTCACGCCGTGACCGCCGGGCTCACCGACGCCTGGGGCAGGGAGGGCGGCCACGTGCGGCGGGCGGCGGGCTTCCTGGTCTGGACGCAGGCCGAGGCGGGGCACGGGTGCCCGTTGTCGATGACGCACGCGGCGGTACCCGCGCTCCGTACCGATCCGGCGCTCGCCGCCGTGTGGGAGCCGCTGCTGACCTCGCACGTGTACGAGGAGGGGCTGCGGCCCGCGGCGGAGAAGTCCGGGGTCCTGTTCGGCATGGGGATGACCGAGAAGCAGGGCGGTACGGACGTCCGCTCCAACACGACCGGGGCCGAGCCGCTGGCCGCCGACGGCGAGTACCTGCTCACCGGACACAAGTGGTTCTGTTCCGCGCCGATGTCGGACGGGTTCCTGGTGCTGGCCCAGGCGCCGGGCGGCCTGACCTGTTTCCTGGTGCCCCGGGTGCTGCCGGACGGCACCCGGAACGTGTTCGCGATCCAGCGGCTCAAGGACAAGCTGGGCAACAGGTCCAACGCGTCCAGCGAGGTCGAGTTCGACGGGACGTGGGCCCGCCGGGTGGGCGAGGAGGGCCGGGGGGTGCGCACCATCATCGAGATGGTCGCGGCGACCCGTCTGGACTGCGTCGTCGGTTCCGCGGCGCTGATGCGGCAGGCGGTGGCGCAGGCGATCCACCACAGCACCCACCGGAGCGCGTTCGGCGGGCTGCTGATCGAGAAGCCGCTGATGCGCAACGTGCTGGCCGACCTCGCGCTGGAGTCGGAGGCGGCGACGGTGCTGGGGATGCGGCTGGCCGCCGCGTACGACGCCGACACCGAGGAGGAACGGGCGTTCCTGCGGCTCGCCGTGCCGGCCGCGAAGTACTGGGTGACCAAACGGTGCACCGCCGTGGTGGGCGAGGCGCTGGAGTGCCTGGGCGGCAACGGGTACGTCGAGGAGTCCGGGATGCCCCGGCTGCTGCGCGAGGCGCCGCTCAACTCCATCTGGGAGGGCTCCGGCAACGTGCAGGCCCTCGACGTGCTGCGCGCCCTCCAGCGGGAGCCGAGGGCGCTGAACGCGCTGCTCCGGGAAGTCGGCAAGGCGCGGGGGGCCGATCACCGGCTGGACGGCGCGATCAAGGACCTGCTGACCGAACTGGCCGACCTGGGCGGTGTGGAGGCACGGGCCCGGCGGATCGTCGAGCGGATGGCGCTGGTGCTGCAGGGGTCGCTGCTGGTGCGCTGGGCACCGCCGGAGGTCGCCGACGCGTTCTGCGCCTCGCGGCTGGGCGGCGACTGGGGTTCGGCGTTCGGGACGCTGCCGCACACCCTCGATCTGGCGTCCGTCGTCGACCGGGCGCGGCCGACGGCTCCCTGACGGGCGACGGGCCGGGCGCGGGGCCGGACCCCGGTCGTACCGGGCACAGCGAAGGAGGGTGGTGCTGCGCCGACACGGCACCACCCTCCACGCCGGTGCTGCACCGGGCGGCGCCGGCGCGAAGCCGCGCCGAACGGTGTGGACACATTCTCACCCTTCGCCCGAGGCTTGGCCAGAGTTGCAAAGGGTTGCAAGCGGGGCGGGCACATGGAACGCGCGGGCCCCCGGCGGCGACAGGATGAGTACCTTGGGACCTCGACCGGGGCCCGAGGCACCTTTTGTGGGGGGAAGCCCGTGAAACCAGTGGTGGAGACAGGCCCTGCCCGGACGGCCCCGCCGCCTTCCGGGCCGGCACCCGCCGACGCGGTACACGCTCTGCGCCGGGCCCGCGAGGCACGGCTGTCGGGCCGGGGCACGGGCGGGCCCCGGGCGGAGATCGACGCGTCCTGGACCCGGGTGCTGCGCAGCGGGGTGGACCCGGAACGGGCGCCGGACGGGCCGCTGATGGAGGCCGCGGAGATCGAGCACCAACGGCGTGCCACGGCGCTCGGCACGGTGATGCCGTTGCTGCGCGAAGGGCTGGCCGCCTTCGCGGACGGCACCCGGCAGATCATGGTGGTCACCGACGCGCTGGGCCGCGTGCTGTGGCGACAGGGCGACCGTTCCGTGATGCGGCGGGCGGAGGGCATTCTGCTGGAGGAGGGCGCCACGTGGACCGAGCCGGTGAGAGGGACCAACGCGATCGGTACGTCGTTGGTCGCGCGTACCCCCGTTCGGGTGCACTCCGCGGAGCATTTCGTGAACGCCCTGCAGAGCTGGACGTGCGCGGCGGCGCCGGTGCGCGACCCGCGTGACGGGCGCCTGATCGGCATCGTCGACATCAGCGGTCCGGAGTCCACCTTCCACCCGGCGACGCTGGCTCTGGTGGACTCGGTGGCCAAGCTCGCCGAGAGCGAGATACGCAACCGCCATCTGGCGACGATCGAGCGGCTGCGGTCGGTGGCCGCGCCGATTCTCTGCCGGGTCGGTGGCCGGGCCCTCGCCGTGGACAACCACGGCTGGCTGGCCGCTGTGGCCGGGATGCCGCCGGTGGACCGCCTGCCGCTGCCCAAGTCACTGGCCCCGGGCCGGGTGTGGTTCCCGTCGCTGGGGATGTGCCGGGTGGAACCGCTGCCCGGTGGCTGGCTGGTCCAGGTGGTGGACGGGACGTCCACGAACGCCTCGGACGGGCCGCCACGCCGGGTGGTGCTGGACCTGGGGCGGGCCGGTCAGCCGGTGGTGCATGTGGCGGGTCCGGTGGGGACCTGGACGCAGCGGCTCTCGCCCCGGCACGCGGAGATGCTGTACGCGCTGGCCCTGCGCAGGGAGGGGTGTACGGCGTCCGAGCTGGCGCGGGACATCTTCGGCGACGGCACCCGCACGGTGACGGTGCGCGCCGAGATCTCACGGATGCGCCGTCACCTCGCGGAGGTGCTGGCCCACCGCCCGTACCGCTTCCGGGAGGGAGTCGACGTGGAGGTCGTCCACCCGGACGAACCGGCCGATCTGCTGCCGCACTCGACCGCACCGGTGGTGGTGCGGGCCAGGGCGTCGGCGGGGAGCTCCTGAGGAAGGCCGGGGGCGTGGGGGCGGTGTCCCCGGGGCGTCCGGATCGCGCGGCGCGTCCGGGGACCCGCCGCTCCGGTCGGGCGGCCGTCGTGGTTCGCTGACGCCCATGAACAGCCCCGATCGCCCCACGGCTCGCACGACTCCCACAGCTCCCACAGCTCCCACAGCTCCCACAGCTCCCACAGCTCCCACGGTCGACGTGACCACCTGGTCCCTGGAGCAGACCTCCCCCACCGATCTCACGCCCGCGAAGGCCCCGAAGGACGAGGTACGCGTCGTCCGCGCCGAGGTGCCGTCGCCGGAGTTCAGCCGCTTCCTCTACACGGCGGTCGGCGGGGACGTCCGGTGGACGGACCGGCTCGGCCTGACCTACGCGCAGTGGCAGGAGATCGTGGACCGGCCGGGAGCCGAGACCTGGGTGGCGTACGTCGACGGGACGCCCGCCGGATACGTCGAGCTGGACCCGCAGGACGACGGCGCCGTGGAGATCATGTACTTCGGGCTCGTCCCGGCCTTCCGGGGGCGGCGGATCGGTGGTCATCTGCTCAGCTGGGGAACCGCGCGCGCCTGGGATCTCGCCGGTCGGTGGCCCGGCCGGCCGGCCACCCGGCGGGTATGGGTGCACACCTGCTCACTGGACGGCCCGCACGCTCTGGCCAACTACGAGCGCAGGGGGTTCCGGCTCTTCGACACCACGGTCGCGCCGGAGCCGGAGGTGGCGGCGCCCGGGCCGTGGCCGGGGGCGTTCCCGGCGTGAGCGGGTCGGGTGGACCGGCACTGAGCTGGGCGTCCACCAGCTGAACACGCCTTCGGGGAAGGGCTTGTGAACACCTTTGGGACATACTGGGACCGATGGGGACCGACTGGAGACGCACGCGGGTGACGCAAACCACATCGTCTCACCGTACGAGACGATCTCGTCCGGATAATGGATAGGTGTGGACTGGCCAGAGATGCGCGTGACACGCTTCCGTCATGCCTGGAACTGGAATTGCCTTGGTGAGTCGACGCCACGTCGACCTCTGCCGCATGTCCAGCGCCATCTGTCCGGCGGGCTGAGAGTCCCAGCACCGCCGCGCTCCCTCTTCTCTGCAAGCCCCGTCGCACCACCGCGTCCACGCGAGTGCGCAGCTCAGAGCCGCCCTCCCGCAGTCCCGAAGGACGTATTGTCATGGCCGCTACCCCTGAACAGCCTGCGACCACCACGCCTCGCCGCAAGGCCGGACGCCACCGCGGCGAGGGCCAGTGGGCGATGGGGCATTACACCCCCCTCAACGGGAACGAGCAGTTCAAGAAGGACGACGACGCTCTCAACGTGCGAGCACGCATCGAGAACATCTACTCCAAGCGCGGCTTCGACTCGATCGACCCGAACGACCTTCGTGGACGCATGCGTTGGTGGGGTCTGTACACCCAGCGCAAGCCCGGCATCGACGGCGGCAAGACGGCCGTGCTGGAGCCGGAGGAGTTGGACGACCGCTTCTTCATGCTCCGGGTGCGCATCGACGGCGGCCGGCTGACCTCCGCCCAGCTGCGGGTGATCGGCGAGATCTCCCAGCAGTACGCCCGCGGCACCGCGGACATCACCGACCGTCAGAACATCCAGCTGCACTGGATCGCCATCGAGGACGTTCCGGCGATCTGGGAGAAGCTGGAGGCCGTCGGGCTGTCCACCACCGAGGCTTGCGGCGACTGCCCCCGCGTGATCATCGGTTCGCCGGTGGCCGGCATCGCGGCCGACGAGATCATCGACGGCACGCCGGCGGTGGACGAGATCCACGAGCGGTACATCGGCAGCAAGGAATTCTCCAACCTGCCGCGGAAGTTCAAGACCGCGATCTCCGGATCGCCGGTCCAGGACGTGGTCCACGAGATCAACGACATCGCCTTCGTCGGCGTCGTGCACCCGGAGCACGGTGCCGGGTTCGACGTCTGGGTCGGCGGCGGCCTCTCCACCAACCCGCGGTTCGCCGAACGCCTCGGCGCCTGGGTGCCGTTGGACGAGGTGCCGGACGTGTGGGCCGGGGTCGTGGGGATCTTCCGCGACTACGGCTACCGCCGCCTGCGCACCCGCGCCCGGCTGAAGTTCCTGATGGCCGACTGGGGTCCCGCCAAGTTCCGCCAGGTGCTGGAGGACGAGTACCTGAAGCGTCCGCTGCTCGACGGACCCGCCCCCGCGCAGCCCACCTCCCGCTGGCGCGACCACATCGGTGTGCACCAGCAGAACGACGGCAACTTCTACGTCGGCTTCGCCCCGCGCGTCGGCCGGGTGGACGGGTCGACGCTCACCAAGATCGCCGACCTCGCCGCCGCGCACGGTTCGGACCGGCTGCGCACCACCGTCGAGCAGAAGATGATCGTCCTCGACGTGGCGCCCGACCAGGTGGACTCCCTGGTCGAAGGGCTGGAGGCACTGGACTTCCAGGTGCGCCCCTCGTCCTTCCGGCGCGGCACGATGGCCTGCACCGGCATCGAGTTCTGCAAGCTGGCGATCGTCGAGACGAAGGCGCGCGGCGCCTCGCTCATCGACGAACTGGAGCGCCGCCTCCCGGAGTTCGACGAGCCGCTCACCATCAACATCAACGGGTGCCCCAACGCCTGTGCCCGTATCCAGACCGCGGACATCGGTCTCAAGGGGCAGTTGATGCTGGACGACGAGGGCAACCAGGTCGAGGGCTACCAGGTGCACCTGGGCGGCGCACTCGGACTCGAAGCCGGTTTCGGCCGCAAGGTCCGTGGTCTGAAGGTCACTTCGACCGATCTGCCGGACTACGTCGAGCGGGTGCTGGGCCGTTACCAGGAGGAGCGCGAAGAGGGCGAGCGCTTCGCCACCTGGGCGGCGCGGGCCACCGCGGAGTCGCTGTCATGAGCGAGCGAGCCGCGCCGTTCTACTGCCCGTACTGCGGCGACGAGGACCTGCGCCCGCACGAGACCGGGCACGGCGCCTGGGAATGTGCGTCCTGCAACCGCGCGTTCCAGCTGAAGTTCCTGGGCCTGCTGACCCAGGGACTGCTGCGCAACGACGGTGAAGGGAAACGCACATGACGAACACCCTGCGGACCGACGGGCTCACCGACGCCGAGCTGGAGGAACTCGCCGAGCGGGCGGGGCGCGAGCTGGAGGACGCCTCGGCGCTCGACATCCTGAGCTGGGCGGCCGACACCTTCGGCGAGCGGTTCTGCGTCACCTCCTCGATGGAGGACGCGGTGGTGGCCCACCTCGCGTCCCGGGCCCGGCCCGGCGTGGACGTGGTCTTCCTCGACACCGGCTACCACTTCCCCGAGACCATCGGGACGCGGGACGCGGTGGAGGCGGTGATGGACGTGCGCGTCATCACCTTGACGCCCCGTCAGTCGGTGGCGGAGCAGGACGCCGAGTACGGACCGAAGCTGCACGACCGTGACCCCGACCTGTGCTGCGCACTGCGCAAGGTGAAGCCGCTCGAAGAGGGGCTGACCGCGTACAGCGCGTGGGCGACCGGGCTGCGCCGTGACGAGTCCCCGACCCGGGCCAATACCCCGGTGGTCGGCTGGGACGCCAAGCGCCGCAAGGTGAAGGTGTCGCCGATCGCCCGCTGGACGCAGGACGACGTGGACGCCTACGTGCTGGAGCACGGGGTGCTCACCAACCCGCTGCTGATGGACGGTTACGCCTCCGTCGGCTGCGCGCCCTGCACCCGCCGGGTGCTGGAGGGCGAGGACGCGCGCGCCGGCCGCTGGGCGGGGCGGGGCAAGACCGAGTGCGGGCTGCACGGCTGATGACGACTGATCAGGAGATATCGATGAGCGTGACGGGGACGGGAGCCACCGTCTGGCTGACCGGTCTGCCGAGCGCGGGCAAGACCACCATCGCGTACGAACTCGCGGGCCGCCTGAAGAGCGACGGCCACCGGGTGGAGGTCCTCGACGGCGACGAGATCCGGGAGTTCCTCTCCGCGGGCCTCGGCTTCTCCCGCGAGGACCGCCACACGAACGTGCAGCGGATCGGCTTCGTCGCCGAACTGCTCGCGGCGAACGGCGTGAAGGTGCTGGTTCCGGTGATCGCTCCGTACGCGGACAGCCGTGACGCCGTCCGCAAGCGGCACCATTCCGAAGGCACCCCTTATCTGGAGGTGCACGTGGCCACGCCGGTCGAGGTGTGCTCCGTACGCGACGTGAAGGGGTTGTACGCCAAGCAGGCCGCGGGCGAGATCAGCGGCCTCACCGGGGTCGACGACCCCTACGAGGCGCCCGAATCACCCGACCTGCGCATCGAGTCGCACCAGCAGACCGTGCAGGAGTCCGCAAGCGCGCTCCACGCGCTGCTCACCGAGAGGGGCCTGGCGTGACGTCCGTCGCCACCGTGCCGGAAGGCACCGTCAACCCGTACGCGCTCAGCCACCTGGACTCGCTGGAGTCGGAGGCGGTGCACATCTTCCGTGAGGTGGCGGGGGAGTTCGAGCGGCCGGTGATCCTCTTCTCCGGCGGCAAGGA
>NZ_JBSFVR010000273.1:0-10239 GCF_053592415.1 Streptomyces sp. NPDC002690
GCCACATTGGTCGGGCCGAAGGAGAGCCAGTGGATACGGGTCACCTCGCCCGTACGCTCGGCGCAGCGGGTGGCCTCCGCGATGTGGGCGTCCACCAGGGTCTGCTGCTCCGCGCGTGCGGCGATCACCGAGGCGCCGAGGTGGAGTTGGCCCCGTACGGCGAGCGCCTCCCGGTCCTTCCCGGCCGAGGACACGATCTCGTGCCCCGAGGTGATGAGCCGCTGCCCGATCCGGTACTCGCCCTCCCGGAAGTACACCAGCGCCCGCATGTACTGGCGGATCGCCGACAGACACGGGTCGGAGGCGCGCCGGGCCGCCCAGTCCATCCGGTCCAACGCGACGGCGGACAGGTCGTAATAGCCGAGCTTCACGCTCACGTCGTGCGCCGTACGGTACGTGGAGGCCAGCGCCTGCCACAGCTCCGACGACCCAGACCGCCAAGCCGCGGTGGTCAGTTCGGTGATGGTCGCCGGCAACTTCCGAGCCGCGTTGCGCAGATGGGTGGCCCGCACCAGTACGCAGAGGTGCTGGGCGGCCTCGATCAGTTGCCCGGGGGAACGTTCCGGAATCGTTTCGTCGGCGCCGAGGTCGTACAGGTCCAGCGCCTCGCGGATGGGCCTTATCAATTCGGTCAGCCGGTCCTGCTGGAGCTCGGTGACGTACGGCTGACCCGTCAGCACCGATACGTCGATCCGCAACACCTGGGCCACCGCCGCCACGAAGTCGAGGTTCGCCGGTTTGGCACCGCACTCGACCTGGTTCAACAGGCTGTACGAGTAGGGCAGCCGCGCGGCCAGTTGACGTTGCGTCAACCGCGCCAATCTGCGCTGCTCCTTGATGCGGGTGCCGGTGTGCTCGCCGACCTGGCTGGGCATGCGTTCTCCGTTTCTACACGAGTCACCGGGAAGGTACCCGCGCCCGCTGTGAGCGCGGGTGTCATCAGCCTCGATACCACTCGTTCCGGGGGCGGTTGCGTCCGGATATGGGCGCGGGGTGGTATGGGCCACATGACGACTCTGTACGTGTTCTGTTCTGCTGCCCCTCCGGTGTTCGACGTATTACGTGTAGTGAGAAATGCGCAGGAGCGTGGGTGGGATGTCTGCCTGGGTCTCACACCGACGGCGGCACGGTGGCTGGCGCCCCAACTGCCCGCGCTGGAAGAGGTGACCGGGCACCCGGTGAGATCCGAGTACAAGATGCCCGGTGATCCGGACGTCTGGCCCCCGGCGGATGTGATTCTCGTCGCGCCGGCCACCTTCAACACGCTCAACCAATGGGCGCTCGGCATCACTTCGACCTTCGTCGTCGGAGTGGTCGCCGAGGGTACCGGCAAGGACATACCGATCGTGGCCGTGCCCTGCGCAAACGCCGCCTACGTGCGGCATCCGCAGTTCGGGAGGTCCCTGGAGACCCTCCGCGAGGCGGGCGTGAACGTGCTTTTCGGGCCCGGCGGATTCGAGCCCAACCGGCCGGGAGAGGGGAGACCCGAGGCCTTTCCGTGGACTCTGGCGCTCGACGCCGTGGACTCGGCCGTCAGTTCGGCGCCGTAATCTGTACGCATGTCCACTTTTCCTCCGGCGCCTGCTCCCGTGCGCTCACCTGACGCGGTGAACGCGGACATCCGCGCACTGTGGCAGTGTTCGGGCGGAAGGCTGTCGCCGGAGGGCGAAGCGACGTATCAACGCCTGCTGGTCGAATGGGCGTCCGCGATGCACGCCGACATGGCTGAGGCGGCCTGACCGGCGGTGCCCCGCCTTCCCGGTCCTGCCGCCTCCGTCCCGCCGCCCGGCGGCTCCTCGTCCCCGGACAACACGCGGGCGGGCCCGCGTACTCGCGGGCCGGCCCTGCTCCACTCGCGGGCAAGGCCCTGACTCACTCGCAGGCGACCCCGTCGCCGTCGCGGTCCAGGTGCGCGCCGAAGCCGGGTTCGCCCCGGTGGATGGGGTTCGCCCCGGCGGCACGGACGGCCGTGCAATTCGCGTAGTACGTCGCGGTGTCGGCGGGCGGGCTGTCGGCGTCGTCGTCGGTCCCTGCTCCGTCCGTGCCAGACGTGCCCGAACTGCCCGATGGGTGTGAACTGCCCGACGTACCCGACGTACCCGACGTACCCGATGGGTGTGAAGTGCCGTTCTCCGCGCCTTCGTCGGAGGCGTCTGCGAAATCGTTCCCGGCCTTGTCCGCCGCCGGTTCCGGGGCGGCCGTCACCGTCACGGTGACCGTCGGTGCGGGCTTCGGCGTCGCGGTGACGGTGGCCGTTCTGGTGACCGTCACGGTCGGGGCCGGCCTCGCCTTCGCCGCGTTCTGGGCGTCCTGCGCTCCCGGAGCGGGATCGCCCGATGCCCCGATCCCGACGCCGACGAAGAACAGCAGGCCGGCAGCGGGGAAGAGGACCCGCTTCCGGGTCCACTTGGGGCGCGCGCCCGGGGCGTGCGACGGTCGCGTGTACGGGTTGGTGCCCGCAGGGACGGGTGGTTGGAAGGACATGGACGAACCCCTTGGGCGAGCGTGCGGACGGTCGGTGGAGGCCCGAACGTAGCCGTGGGCGAGGACCTGGCGGAGCCGTATCCTCCGCTGGTGATGAAGCCGTGACAGTACGGTGAAGGGGGCGGTACGCGGCGTTCGAGACGGCGGGCCGGCCGCCGTCGGGATGCGCGCCCGGCGGGCGCGGGGCACCGTGGACGCATGGCTGTACATCCGCCCGTGATCGTCTCTCCGCCGTCGTCGAACGGTGCGCGGAGAGTGACGGTGCACGGGCGGATCGTGGGACTGGCCCACGGACGGGGAGAGGTGGCCGCGCTCCTCCGCACGGCGGGACTCGTACCGGACGGAGAGGAAGCCGACCTCGATCAGCCCGACCTGATCGAGTGGCGGGGCGGAGATCTCGACACCTGGAGGTGAGCCCGTGAAACTCCACCGCACCCCGCGGGCGCGGACGTCGATCGAGCCGCCTCCCGGCTTCTACACCCCGCTCGCCACCCCACCCGACGACACGCAGCGCAGCCTCATCCTCGACTGGGCCGTCACCCAGCGGATCGCCGACGGCTGGCGAGTGGAATCACGTTCCGCCGCACAGGCAGTCCTCGTCCACGGACAGCCCGCCAATCACGTACTTCACGCCTTGCTGACCTTGTGCACCTGCTTCCTCTGGGGCCCGGTCTGGCTGGTGCTGGCCCTGCTCAACAAAGTCGAGCGGGCCGTTCTGACCGTGGACGCGCAGGGGCACGTCGTCACCGTCGTCGCGCCCTGAACGGGCTCACCCGCCCCGTAGCCCGGGGCCCGCGAAGGAGAGTGGTCCGGACCGCGGCGGCCACTGGGCTGCGGCGGGGACGATGTTCGCGGGCGTGCCGCTTCTCGTGGCTCCATCGGCATCGACGCCGTGGTCATCCGGGCCCTGTGCACGGACCGCCGGAGAGCGGTGATCCGAGAGCCTTCCGCGCCTTCCGGCAGTGAGGAGGCCCGGGGACCGTTGGAACCCAATGGGGCCTGCCGGCGGCGGGGCTCCTGTCAGTGGTGGGGGTCACACTGGAGTCATGTGCCGCAGTATCAAGACGCTCCGCCCGCCGGCCCTCCCCGAGGAGGCCACCGAGGAGGACATGAGAGCCGCCGCCCTGCAGTTCGTACGCAAGGTGTCCGGCTTCCGTGCCCCCGCAGCGCACAACCAGGAGGTGTTCGACCGGGCCGTGGACGAGATCACGGCCGCCACGCACCGGCTTCTCGACGGCTTGGAGGTGCGGGGCGCCCACACCCACACGGCCGCGCACGGCTGACCGAGGTCTCGGGCCGTTCCCCAGGGCCCGCTGCGGACCCGCGGAGGACCCGCCCAGGGGTCGGCGGACGGCTCAGGGTGCGGGGGTGAGGCCGACCGGAGCCGGGGCCGCCGCTGCGGCTGCCTCGGCGAGCGCCTGCTGCGCGGCGGCTGCGGGGCGGCGCATCACGAACGCGGCCAGGCCGCCCGCGACGAACAGCGCGAGTACGGAGATGGCGGTGCCGAACCAGGTGGCGCCCAGCCACTGGCCGCCGAAGTAGCCCAGCCCGACGCTGTAGCCGGCCCAGGCGACACCCGCCACGGCCGACCACGGCAGGAACTCCTTCACCTTGCGGTGCGCGGCGCCCGCGCCCAGCGAGACCACGGACCGGCCCGCCGGGGCGAACCGTGCGATCACGACGAGCGCGCCGCCGCCGCGGTTGAGCGCCGCGCCAAGACGTTCCTGCGCCGAGGTGAGCCTACGGGAGCGGGCGATGGCCCGGTCCAGCCGTTCGCCGCCCCGCCAGGCGAGGCGGTACGCGACCAGGTCGCCGAGGACCGAGGCCGCGGCGGCGCTCAGCGCGAGGAGGAGCAGGGACGGCACCGCTTGGGTCGTCGCGCCAGGAGTGCCCGCGACCGTGGTCGATCCGGCCGCGGCGGCGGTGGCCGCGGTGATCACCAGGACGCCGCTGGGGAGGACGGGGAGGAACACGTCCAGGAGCACGGAGAGTCCCACCACGAGGTAGACCCATGGGCTGCTGGTCAGCGCCCCCACACTCTCAAACACGTCCTACTCCCCGGTTCGTATCAACGCCGCGACGTCGCAGGGGAGCGGCAGGAGCGGCAGGGCCAGCTGTACAGCGTACGCCCGCGGTTCACCCGTGAGTCGCCGGGGGAGGGCGGGTGTTGTGCACCTCACGTGCACCGCCGCGACGGGTGCGGCCGGGACTCCTGGGAGTACGCGTGGGGAAGGGGGAGTACGCGTGCAAAGGCCCGGACCCGCCGGGGGACTGGGCGGGTCCTGGCTCCTGGGGGTGGACCGGTCAGACGCCGACGGCGGCGGACCGGCCGGACGGTCCGCGCTTCTCGCCGGGCAGCTCCGGCGTGCGCCTCAGCAGCCGGTCCACGGCCGCCGCGCCCGGTCCGGTGAAGGCCAGCAGCAGGAACACCCAGCAGAAGACGGCCGACGGCTCGCCGTCGTTCTGCAGGGGGAGGGGCCCGTGCGACTGGTGCACCGAGAAATACGCGTACGCCATGGAACCGGAGGAGATGAACGCGGCCGTACGGGTGCCCAGGCCGAGGACGACCAGGACGCCGCCGACGAGCTGGATGACGGCCGCGTACCAGCCCGGCCAGGCTCCTACCGGGGTGGTGGTCCGCCCGAGGACTCCGAAGAGGGAGGCCGCGCCGTGGCAGGCGAAGAGGAAGCCGGTGACGATGCGGAACAGGAAAAGCGCCCAGGGCTGGGCCTGTTCGAGGGGCGAGCGCGTGGACGTGCGGGGGGAGGTGAACGGGGACATCGGAAGGACACTCCTACGGTCGTGGGGACGGGCAACCGATCGAGTGGCTCAACCCAGGGGCGGCGCGGAGCCCCGGAAGGGAAGATTCCGGGGATGATCGAAAGGGACTACAACCCCTCGGTCAGCGAGCGATCCATGATTGTTTCCAGCCGGACGCCATCCGGAGAGGCCGCCTTCCTACCGGATTCCCCTGTCGCGCCTGTCGCGCCTGTCGCGCCTGTCGCGCCTGTCGCGCCTGTCGCGCCTGTCGCCTCTGTCGCTCGTGTCGCCCCGTTGCCTGCTGTCGCTGCCTTCTCCGCCGTTCCTGCCGCCCCGGTCGCCCCGGTCCTCGCCTTCGCCGCCCCCGTCTCCGCGGATTTCCTCGCCCTCCGCGCCCGCACCAGTTCCAGCCGTGCGCTCCGGCCGTTCAGGGTGAGGGTCATCAGCTGGTTCCCGAACCACGGGCCACCCGTCCGCCGCCACCGCACCGGCGGTTCGGCGGTGCGCCCGTGCCGGGCCAGCAGCGAGCCCAGCCACGTCCCGGCCCGGCTCCAGCCGAACCGGAAGCCCGCCCTCATCAGGGCCGGAATCGAGTTGTGGACGGGCGAGCAGGTCAGCTGGAACACCCTGGCCTCCGGCCCGTCCGTGGCCCACCGGGGCTCGGCGACGTACGCGTGGTGGACGTCGCCGGAGAGTACGCACACGGTCGCCGGGGCGCCCGGACCGCCGCCCGCCTCGCGTACCAACTCCGTCAGCTCCCGGAACGACTCGGGGAACGCTGCCCAGTGCTCCAGGTCCGCCGCGCGGCGCAACTTCTCGCCGAACCGGGCCCAGCGACCGTCCGGCCCGCCCCGCACGCCCCGGCAGAGCGCCGCGTCCCACGCCTCCGCGTCGTGGATCAGCGGCGGGAGCAGCCACGGCAGCGAGGTCCCGATGAGGAGGTGGTCGTACGAACCCGGCGCGTCCAGCGCCGCCTCGCGGACCCAGCGGGCCTCCCCGGCATCGAGCATCGCGCGGTGCTGCTCGTCGAGGACCCGGGCGGCGCGGCTGTCCACCACGAGGACCCGGACCCGTCCGAAATCGCGGCGGTAGCTCCAGCGCACCCCGGAGGGGTCCGCGTCGGCGGTGGCCGCGAACCGGCGCAACGCCTCGGTGCCGTCCGGGACGGAACGTATCCGCGCGTACAGGGGGTCGGCGTCCAGATCGGCGGGGGAGAGGTTGCCGAGGTGCTGGTAGACCCAGTACGACATCAGGCCGCTGACGATCCGCTCGTGCCACCAGGAAGTGGCCCGCATGTCCGCCTGCCACGACTCACTGGTGTTCCAGTCGTCCACGACGTCATGGTCGTCGAAGATCATCAGGCTGGGGACGGTGGAGAGCAGCCAGCGCACCTCGGGGTCGCGCCAGGACTCGTCGTAGAGGTGGGTGTACTCCTCGTAGTCCGCGACCTCCGCCCCCGGCGGTTCCTCCGGATCGCGCCGCTCGGCGATCCGGTGCCGGGTCGCCTCGGAGGTCTCGTCCGCGTAGATCTGGTCGCCGAGGAGCAGCAGGACGTCCGGGCGTACGGCGGTGGGGTCGGCCGCCAGCCGGGCGGCGAGGGCGTCGAGCGCGTCCGGGCCGATGGGGTCCTTGCCCGGCGGGCGCAGAGGGGAGCCCGGCGCGAAGGGACTGCCACCCCCGGGCGGAGCGGCCCAACGGCACGAGCCGAAGGCGACGCGCAGCGGGACCCGCGACGCCTCGGCGGGCGCCGGGGCGGTGATCGTGCTGGGCGGGAACGGTGAGCCGGCGGGCGGCCACACGCACCGGTCGCCGATCAGCACAACGTACGGGGTGGTCGTGCCGGGTGTCAGCCCGGCCACCACGACCAGGGCGTAGTGGTGGCCGGTCACGGCGAACGTCGGTGAGCTGCCGGACGCCCCGTCCGCGCAGCGCACGGTGACCGTGCACGGCCGGTCGGCCTCGACCCAGACGGTCGCGGTGGTCCCGGACGAGTGGTCCACGTACCGAAGCAGCGGTCCCAGCCGGAGCCCGGCCATCTGTGCCCTCCTCGCGCCGTCGTGGACGGATCTTCTCCGTACGGTACGGAACGAGAAGGCGGTACGGAACGAGGAGGCCGTAAGGATGCGGGCGCGGGCGTCTTCCGGAGCGGGCCGGGGCGTGTTCCGGAGCGGGCTGTGCGGTACGGCTGGTGGACGCGGGCCGTCCTGGTCGGGCGGCCCGCGCCCGGTGGGTCAGCAGCCGTTGAGGGTCGTCGTCAGCGCGGTCTTCTCCGCGGAGTCGATGGTGAGCTTGTAGTAGTACTTCACCTGCACCCAGGCCCGCACGTAGGTGCAGACGTAAGCGGCGCGGGACGGGAGCCAGTTGGCGGGGTCCTTGTCGCCCTTGGACTGGTTGACGTTGTCCGTCACGGCGATCAGCTGGGGGCGCGTCAGGTCGTTGGCGAACGCCTGGCGCTGGGCGGTCGTCCAGCCGCTGGCGCCCGAACGCCAGGCCTCGGCCAGCGGAACCATGTGGTCGATGTCGAGATCGGAGGCGGCGGTCCAGGTCGCGCCGTCGTACTGCGAGTACCAACTGCCGCTCGTGGCCGAACAGCTGGTGTTGGTCACGACCGAACTGCCGTCGCGCTTCAGCACGGTCTCGCGGGTGTCGCAGGCGCCGGACTGGGTGATCCAGTGCGGGAACAGGTCGCGACTGTAACCGCTGGTCGTGCCGGCCGCCGCGACCGTCAGCTGGCCCAGGTACGTACGGGCGGTGGCCGCGCTGACCGGGGTCGGCATGGCGGCCTGGGCCGACGGTGCGGTGAGCAGCGCGGTGGTCGCGGCGAGTGCGGCGGAGGCAGCGACGACGGCTATGCGACGCGCGTAGAACTTGGGCATGCGAACTCCTCTGATGTGGGGGGCGTTGACCGGGCTGCTCGGGGTGGAGCCCGGTCATCGTCGCGGCGCCAGGTTTCCTTGGGGTGGGCACCAGGTAACAGCGTGGCGACATGAGCACGTCACATCAAGGGGGCGAGCAAGGGAACTGGCGTGCCATCAGGGGCCCGTGTGGGTGGCCCAGTTGGCCCGGTTGGCCCGGTTGGCCTGGTTGACCCGGGTGGTCCTCGGGTTCCAGTGGGCGGTCCTGCCGTCCGGGCGCGCCGAAAAGCCCGCCGGCGCCATGGGCGCTCCGGCGGGCTTCGGGTGGTGCGGGTGGTGCGGGTGGGTTCGGGTGTGCGCCCCGGTGGGTCGGGGCCCGATGCGAGTCCTATCGGCCTTCGCGGATGTGCAGCTTCAGCGAGCCGTCGTCGAGGGTCTCCACGCGGACCTGGGTGAGGTCGTCGACGTGGGCGTCCGGGGAGAGGGCCGCCGCCCGCGGGCCCACGCCCACGACGCGCATGCCGGCTGCCCGCCCGGCGGCGATCCCCGCCTCCGAGTCCTCGAAGACGACGCAGTCGGCGGGGGCGAAACCGAGCTCGGCCGCGCCCTTGAGGAATCCTTCCGGGTCCGGCTTGCTGGCGCCGACGCTCTCGGCGGTGACGCGGACCACGGGCATCGGCAGCGAGGCCGCCGCCATCCTGGTCCCGGCGAGAGCCGCGTCGGCGGAGGTCACCAGGGCGTGCGGGAGGCCGGCGATCGCGGCCATGAACGCGGGGGCGCCGCCGACGGGTACGACTCCGTCGGTGTCGGCGGTCTCCTCGGCCAGCATCACGCGGTTGTCCGCGCGGTTCTCCTCCATGGGGCGGTCCGGGAGGAGGATCGCCATCGTGGCGTAGCCCTGCCGCCCGTGGACAACCTTGAGGGCGGCCTCCGGGTCGAGCCCGTGCCGCACGGCCCAGCGGCGCCAGCAGCGCTCCACGACGGCGTCGGAGTTGACCAGGGTTCCGTCCATGTCGAGGAGGACGGCACGGGCGGCGAGGACGGTGGCCTGCATGAGCGAGCTCCAGAGCACGTGAAGTGCGTAGGGGACGCGTGCGCCACGGGCGCGAAGACGTGCGGCGCACGAAGAACAAGAGCAGCCCCGCCCGCCGGTCAGGGAGTGCGGGCGAAGCCACTTTGTTCCATCACGATACAAAAACCTGTCCCGGAATGCCAATCCCCGGGGCGCGGGGCATCGCCCGCATGGACGGCGACGACCCCGCCCGCCCCGGGGGACCGGTCAGTGCCTGCTCTTCCCGGACGTCGCCGCCTCCAGCGCGCTCCGGGTATGGGGCCCGTACACGCCCGAAGGGTCGCCCTGGATGCCGTGCATCGCCTGGTACGCCGACACGGCCATCCGGACCCGGTCCCCGTAGGTCGAGTCGATCGGGCCGAAGTAGACCCGTGCCTCCCGCAGCCGGTTCTGGAGTTCGGCGACCTCCGATCCCGAGTCGCCTTGCTGCAGAGTGCCGCCGGTCAGGGGTGCGGTCGTGGCCGGGGGCGAAGCGTCGACCGGCGGTGCGGAGGTCGGATTGCTCGGCGTGGGCGACTGCATCCCGGCCGAAGCCGTCGGCGCCGCGCTCGCACCGGCCGAGGGGGACGTGGAGGTCGTGGCAGAGGCGGACGGGGAAGCCGACGCCGTCGTGGCGGAGGGTGAGGCCGTGGCGGAGGCGGACGCGGAGGAGGACGGTTCCGCCGGTGCGTCCGTCGCCCCTGCGGTCGAGTCCGGAACGCTCGTCGTGGACTCCGGCGCGTTCTCCTGCCGGGCGGCCTCGTCCCCGTCGAAGACCCCACCGAGGACCGAGGCGGTCCCGATCATCACGACCACGGCCGCCGCGACTCCCAGCGCGACGAACGGCCGTTTGCGGCGGGGCTGGACGGGGTCGGGCCTCTCCGCCCCGCCCCCACCCGCCGAGCCGCCCCCCGGCGTGGGTGCGACCGGGGGCATCGGCCCGGCGTGCCGTACCGGCCCGCGCGCCTCCGGGGGTACCGCCGGCAGCCGCATCGTCTCGACGTCGGGTATCGACTGGTACAACGCGGACACCGACTACAGCGTCTACGGCCAGGTCCTGCGCGCGGTGACGGGTGAGAACCCGAACCG
>NZ_JBSFVR010000274.1:0-10214 GCF_053592415.1 Streptomyces sp. NPDC002690
CCGGGCACGCGGCGGGCTCACCAACCGCCAAGTGACGCTCAGCTGACAGTGACGAACCGCGGGTCCGATCGGTGACTCGCGTCACAACGAACCGTCGACTGGACCGCCGACCCGGGTACGCACCGGCCCGCCCGGGCAAGGGCCGTGACCCGAGGGGCCAGTTCGAGGACGGCCTCGCTCTGCTCCGTTCCACGCACGGGACGGGAACGGCCCGCACCGAGGCTTGGGCGCTGGCCGCAGAGTTGTCGGCACCGGACCATCCGGAGCACGCGGCCGCCCTTCTGGACGAACTCGAAGGGCAGGCCGAGAGGCTCACCTGCGAAGACCCGGCCGAAGCGGCCGCCGCGACCGCCGCCCTTCGGCTCTGGCAGAAGGTGTCCTCGGCGGCCCCCGACCGCGCCGACCGCCTCCACGACCGCGCTTCGGCGCTCGCGGCGGAGGTCTGGGAGAACGCGCCGACACTGGAGAACGTCTCGGTGGTCGCCGCCGCCGCCTCGCTCGTGGCCGGGTCCCGGCCGGTGCACGCCGAGCGACTCGTGGCCTCGGCATGCGATTACCTCACGCACGTGCTGGACCCGGACGCCGACGCCGGGCGGCTGTCCACGGCGGACGCCTTCCACGTCGAATTCGGCTTCCGAGGCACGCTCGCAGTCCTCTCCCAGGCTCTCGTCGACATCGGAGCATCATCTGGGACTGTCGGCCGCGTGCTGGAAATCGGGCGGCGCGCCCTTCCGGTGGAGCCGGCAGACCTGCCGGAAGGACCCGTCCCCTCCGAGGACGAGGAACAGGAGTTCACCGAGGCCACCAGCCTCGCCGAGCGAGCCTTCCACCTGGCCGGGCGCCATGCCGTCGACGAAGCAGAACACCACCTGGAACGGGCATTCGCCCTCCTGCCCTCGAACGAATCCGGGACGCTCCGCGGTCCTGTGTGGCTGCCGGACCTCGCGGACTCGCTCGTCCGTACGGACACGGCCACGGATCCCCATACGCTGCTCGACCTGGTGAGGCACCCGGCCGACCGAGTGCGCGTTCACTCGGGCGTGGCACTGGCGTACGCGGACGTGCACCGGCCGGCCGATGCGCTCCACCACGCACGGGCGGCCTTCCGTACCCTGGCCGCCGCGACCACCTCCGCCTCGTGCCGGCCTTACGTGGCACAGGCGTTGGCGTCCGCCGGTGAGGTGGAGCACGCCATGGACCTGATCGCGCGGCACGGCCCGCCGGTCGGTGCGGGCATGCGGGCAGCGTGGCGGAAGGCCGACCGGGCGGCACGCGTGGCTGTCGCCGCGGAACTCGCGCCGCTCGCTCCCGAAGCGGCGGCCGAGCTGATCCTTCCGTTACTGAGGCGCCTGGACGCGGCCCAGCACGCGATCCGAAGTCAGCGACTGCTGGCCTCACTGGTGGAACTGCTCCCGGCTGCCATCCACCTGCCGCCCGAACAGCGGTCGCTCTTCGACACGGCATGGGAACAGGCACGTGACCGAGCGGTGCGGAGCAGCCCGCAGTCCTGGCACCCCGAAGACGTCCTCGTCGAGGCATTCCTGCGCATCGGCGACGGAGAGAAACCGGGCCGTCAACTGGACTGGCTGGCTCGGGACCTGACCAATCGCGGGACCGGCAACTTCCCGTCCGCCGCACTGGCGGTACTCCACACTGCTCTGCACGACCCGGCCACTGCCCAGCGGGTGGCCGCACTGTCCGCCTCTCCGCACCACAGAGCGGTCGCACTGACGGCAGTGGCGGCGCACCTGACCCGCATCCCCTTCCGCCTCCGTCCCGTTCCGGACCCGATCGGTACGGACACCTTCACCCGCAGCGTTCAGCACCTGGCCCTGTCGGCGACCTCGGACACCCCTGCCGCCGGGAAAGCGGCCGTCAAACCCCTGCACCTCGCACTCGGTACCACCGGCTGGTATCACACGATCCCCGTCCTGGCGCGGATCGCCCCCGAGGCAGTCACCGCGGTCCGGGACATCGCCGTGGTGCACCTGGAATCCGATTCACCGGCCTGGTGAGCACCTTGTACGCACTGGGGCCGCGCCTCACCGGTCTCGTGGTCGCGAGGCCGTATGCCCGCAGGGCTCGGGGTCCCGTCTACGGAGCCGCTGCCCCCCGGGCGAAGGCCGGCAGCGTCGCGGCGACCCGGGCCGCCCGGGTCCGGGGCGACGAGGCACGCCTCCAACGGCGGGGTGCGGCGCCGGGCTCCGGCGGGAGCGTGAACTTCCCCCAGTAGCGGTCGAGTACCCTCACCCGGAGTTCGGCCCCGCCGTCGGACCGGTGTCCCGACATGACCTACCGCCTCACGCGGTAGCGGCGTGATCGCTGAGAGGTTGCCCGGCGGAGACGGACGACCCCCGTTGCGGTCCGCCGCCGCTGACGGGCCGAAGTCGACGATCACACCGCGCCCGCCGCGGTGACCCGTGGGACGCTCGATCGGTACCGGCGCGCGCGCTGTCGCCGGCAGTCACCGTCGAGATCGACCCGCGAAGGAATCCACCATGGACCTGGGCCTGTCCCACCGCATCGCGATCGTCACCGGCGCCAGCCGGGGCATCGGACTCGCCGTCACCCGGGCTCTCGTCCGCGAAGGCGCGACCGTGGTCGCGGGAGCGCGGAAGACCACCCCTGAGCTCGAAGCGCTGGCCGGCACCGGACGTGTCCTCGCCGTCGAGGTCGATCTCGGCGGTCCGAACGGGCCCCGCTCTCTCGTCGACGCGGCGGTCTCCGCGTACGGCGCGGTGGACATCCTCGTCAACAACGTCGGCGCGGTGCGCCCACGCGTCGCCGGCTTCCTGACGGTGACCGACGAGGAGTGGGAGGAGGCGTGGACCATCAACTTTCTGGCGGCCGTCCGCGCCACCCGGGCCGCGCTCCCCCACATGGCCGGAAGGACCGGGGCCGGCGTGGTCACGATCAGCTCGGTCAACGCCTTCCTTCCCGATCCCCTGGTGATCGACTACGGCACCGCGAAGGCGGCGCTGTCCAACTTCTGCAAGGCGGTGTCCAAGGAGTTCGGGCCGCAGGGCGTCCGCGTCAACACGGTCAGTCCCGGCCCCGTCAGCACCGCGCTGTGGCTGGGTGACGAAGGGGTCGCCGCGTCGGTCTCCGCGGCGAAGGGCGGCAGCCCCGAAGCCGTGGCGGAGCAAGCGGCGGGCGGCTCGGTGACCGGGCGTTTCACCCGTCCCGAGGAGGTCGCCGACCTCGTCGTCTTCCTGGCGGGCGACCGCAGCGGAAACATCACCGGTGCCGACTTCGTCATCGACGGCGGCCTGGTCAGCACCCTGTAGCCACTCTCCTCGCCGACTTCACGCGGGGCCACGTGTCACGGCTTCCGGGGTACGCGCGTGGCGCGGCGGTCCGTACGACCGCCGCGCCACCCGCGTGCCTCACCGTGTCAGGCGCCGACGACCCCGTTGGAGTACGACTTCATGAAGTACGTCCCAAAGCCGTTCTGGACCGGGTCGCCCGCCTTGTCGATGCAGTGCAGGATGCCGCCGCCGGCCGCGTCGTTGAGACAGACCGTCATCAGGTCGGTGAAGACGACGCCGGGGGTGTTCGGCACCTCGTAGGCGGCGTCGGTGTAGATGTTCGCGCCGAGGTTGAAGAAGCAGTAACTGCCCAGCCCCCAGGCGTGGTGTTCACGGACCTGGTCGCCGACCTTGTAGGCGGCGTACCCGAGCGTGGAGCCGTGGCGCCAGGCCGACTGCGTGGGAACGTCGTAGGGGTGCTCGTTCTGGAAGAAGTAGGTCCGGCCGTGCTCGCCCTGCCACAGCACCTCGTACTTCTGGTAGTGCTCGACGAAGAGCCCGTACACGGTGACGTGGTCACCGTTCACCACGATGCCGGTGTCGGCGGGGTTGACCGTCCAGCCGACGGTTCCGTCGAGGCCGTGGTCGGCGCGCCAGAGCCAGAGGTGGTCGCAGATCACGTCGTTGCTGTCGATCTGGACGCTGATACCCGCACCGCCGGCGATCGCGCCGCCGATGCGGGCGACGATGTCGAACAGCACGGTCGGGTCGGCGCCGTGCCGCAGCCGGCTCCGGCCGTTGCCGACGCGCACCAGTACCGGGGTGTGCTTGGAGGCCGCCTCGACCAGCAGCCCGGCGAGGGTGACACCTGCGACGTCGGCGACGTCGATCACGGTGTTGCCGTGGGTGGAGCGCAGGGTGGTCAGGCCGAGGCCCAGCACCACGGTGCCGGCGCGCTTCACCCGCAGCGGCGCGGAGATGTCGTAGATGCCCGGGGTGAACAGCAGGTGCTTGCCGCGGGCGAGGGCCTGGTTGATCTCGGCGGCGGAGTCGCCCGGCTGGGCCACGTGGAACTGCGACAGCGGGATGCCGTGCCCCCGGGCCTGACCGTGTTCCCAGGTCGTGCCGGTGCTGTTGGAGCGCAGCGCGGGAACGAAGACCTGGTACGAGCCGTGACGGTCCACGGTGAGGAACGGCTTCTCCCGCACCACGGGGGTGCGGTCGACGGTGGTCATCGGCGGGGCCGGGAAGGACTGCGCGGGGGCGCCCTCGGTACCGACGAACACCATGTTCCAGTTGGAGCCGGTCCAGCTGCCGAAGGTGTCGTTGCGCGACAGCCACTGCTGCTGGGAGCCGGAATCGACCTGCCCGTCCACCTTGCTGTCGACCAGGAAGCCGCCACTGGACCACTGGTTGCCGGGCGGGCTCGGCATCAGGGTCATGTTCCCCTTGATGTGGACGCGGCGCATCGGGGCCGCCTGGGAGACCGCCCAGCGCTCCAGCCCGTCCGGGGGCACGATGGTCAGGTTCTCCGCCGCCCGCCAGAAGTTCTGGGTGCCGTTTCCGTCGAACCACTGTGCGTCGACGGTGACATGACCGTTGATCACCACGTCGGAGGGGCTCGCGCCGAGGCCGAGGACGTGCGTGTAGAAGCCGACGTTGATGTCGACGTTGTAGGTGCCCGGCTTGAACGCCAGGGCGAACCGCTCGTCGCCGAACTGGTTGGACTCCTGGACGGCGAACACGGCGTCGACCTTGGCCTGGATCGAGGCGTCGCTCATGGACGGGTCGAAGACCAGGACGTTCGGGCCGAGACCGGAGGAGGCGTGGCCGGTTCGGTGTTCGTCGCCGGCATGGCCGGCGCCGTGCCTGTCGGAGTCCGCGGCCGACGCGAACGCCGGTGCTGAGGCGACTCCGCTGATCAGCGGCACCGCGGCAGCGGCAGCGGCTGCCCCGCGCAGCACACTACGGCGAGAGGGAATCATGGACACGGCTCTCCCTGCATGGCGTGAAATGGACGGGGCCGTCACCGGGCCCCCGATCTCTGAGAGCGCTCTCTCAGCCACGAAGTGAATCACCGTCAATGGGGAGCGTCAATGCGCTTGCACCAAGGGGGATTTGGGGATTCGCACACCGACCGGACGAAGTCGTGAGAAGCGCACGATTCCGCCCACGACCCCCCGTGGACCGACGAGCGGACCCGATGAGTGGGCCCACCGAGCGGTCCCGATGAGCGGCCCGGCCGGTGACCGACGCGTCGACGACCTCGCGTACGCCGCCGCCGATGCCGCGTCCGCGCAGGACCACGCGCACGGCCGTGGTCCCGGCTCGGCGGGCGGCCCGGGAGAGGAGAACGGACTCACCGGAGCCCGGAGGCCGGCCCTTTCCGCGACGGCGGACAATGGGCTCCCAAGGAAGCTCAGGCGGCAGTCGAGGCCGGAGCGGAATCAAGGCATGGCGGCGGATCCGACCGGGGCGCGGGCTGGGGCACGGCGACGGGTCGTGGCCCCCGCCCGGCTCCGGTACGGCACGATCCGCCGGACGGATCCTCAGGAGGGGAAGCATGACCGAGACGAGCGACACCCGATCCGCCGCCGGTGACGCACCGGGCGCACCACGGAGCCGACTGCAGCGTCTGATGCGCTGGGTCCCTCTGACCGCCCCCGTGCTGCTGTGGGCCGTGCCGTGCTGGGTTCTCCTGTACGCCGGTCAGCACTGGCCGCTCCCCGTCAGACTGATCGGCACCATCGGGTTCGCCCTCGGTCTGCTCGTCATGCCGCTCGCGATGGTGCGCGGCCACGGCCGGCGCCAGCGGGACCGGGCGGCGATCCTCGGGGACACGCTGCTGGGCGGCATCTGGATCCTGTTCACCTGGTCCGTTCTGCTCGGCGTCCTGCTGCGGCTCGCCCTGACCGTGGCCGGCGCCGGTGACGGGCAGGACCGGGCGCGCATCGTCACCTGGGTAGTCCTCGGAACAGCCGCCGTGCTGCTCGCCTGGGGATACGCCGAGGCCCGACGGGTGCCCCGGGTACGCCGGCTCGACGTACGGCTCCCGCGCCTGGGGGCCGGACTGGACGGAACCCGCGTCGCCCTGATCACCGACACCCATTACGGTCCCCTCGACCGCGCCCGCTGGTCCGAGCGGGTGTGCGAGACGGTGAACTCCCTGGAAGCCGACCTGGTCTGCCACACCGGCGACATCGCCGACGGCACGGCCGAGCGCCGTCGCGCCCAGGCCGCCCCGCTGGGCACGGTGCGGGCGACCCGGGCCCGCGTCTACGTCACCGGGAACCACGAGTACTACAGCGAGGCCCAGGGCTGGGTCGATCTGATGGACGAACTGGGCTGGGAGCCGCTGCGCAATCGCCATCTGCTGCTCGAACGCGGCGGTGACACCCTCGTGGTCGCCGGCGTCGACGACGTCACCGCCGAGTCCTCCGGCCTCGCGGGCCACCGAGCCCACCTCGCCGGAGCCCTCGAGGGCGCCGACCCCGACTTTCCCGTCCTCCTCCTCGCCCACCAGCCCAAGTTCATCGACCGGGCGGCAGCCCATGGCGTGGACCTCCAGCTCTCCGGCCACACCCACGGCGGCCAGATATGGCCCTTCCACCACTTGGTCCGCCTCGACCAGCCCGCCCTCGCCGGACTCAGCCACCACGGGGCTCGGACCTTCCTCTACACCAGCCGCGGCACAGGTTTCTGGGGCCCGCCCTTCCGCGTCTTCGCCCCCAGCGAGATCACCCTGCTCGTGCTCCGTTCCCCGCGATAGGGCCGAGCGGTCAGGCGCAGGCCGGGCACAGGCCGCGGTAGGTGATCTCCACCGAGCCGACGGCGAACCCGAACCGCTCGGCCTCGGGCAGGTCGCCGAGGGCGTCACCGGCCGGGTGGACGTCGCGGACCGCGCCGCAGCCTGAGCACACCAGGTGCTGATGGGGGCGGCGCGCGTTCGGGTCGTAACGCTTGGCCCGGCCAACGGTGGAGACTTCCAGCACCTCGCCGAGCGCGACGAGTTCCCCCAGTGTGTTGTAGACGGTCGCCCGGGAGATCTCGGGCAGCCGTGCGGCGGCCCGCAGATGCACCTCGTCCGCCGTCAGGTGCACGTGGTCGCCGTCGAGGACCTCCGCGACGACACGCCGCTGTGAGGTCAACCGCCAGTCACGGTCCCGCAGACGCTGAAGAAGGTCGCTCATCCGGTCTCACCTGCTCCGCTTCGCGGGGGACGCGCGGCCCCGGGAAGGATCCGACGACGCCGCGCCCGGCCATCATGGTTTTAGCGCACTTCTTGACTTGGACGAAGTCCATCGTAGGATCAATTCCGGCGACATCCAAGAGACAGGAAGACTCCGGTACTGCAGCAGAGACACGTGACGGGACACCACCGGCCGAGCGCTCAGCGCGGGCCGGGCGGCGTCCTCGTCGCACCGCCCGGGACCGTTCGGTCCGGTGGCCCGCAAGGCGTTCGGGCGGCCCCGCGACGAGACCCCGGCAACAACGTGCCCCTTCTGCACGGCCCGGAATCCTCCTCCCCCGTTCAGCGCCCCCACGACCCGCCGGGTCCGGAAGGATTGCTCATGCCCGAGAACCACGAGTCGCACGTCTTCGATCCCGTCGTTCCGGACTCGCCCGAGACGGCCATTCCCGAAGTGCCCGAGGCTCAGGCAGCCGGCTGCCCCGTGGCCCACGGCCGCGCGCCGCACCCCACCCAGGGTGGCGGGAACCGCCAGTGGTGGCCGGACCGCCTCAACCTGAAGATCCTCGCCAAGAACCCCGCCGTGGCGAACCCGCTCGGTGCGGACTTCGACTACGCGGCCGCGTTCGAGGGACTCGACCTGCCCGCCGTCAAGCGGGACATCGCCGAGGTGCTCACCACGTCGCAGGACTGGTGGCCGGCCGACTTCGGCAACTACGGGCCTCTGATGATCCGGATGGCCTGGCACAGCGCCGGCACCTACCGCATCAGCGACGGCCGCGGTGGCGCGGGCGCCGGTCAGCAGCGCTTCGCCCCGCTGAACAGCTGGCCGGACAACGGCAACCTCGACAAGGCCCGCCGTCTGCTGTGGCCGGTCAAGAAGAAGTACGGCCAGGCGCTGTCCTGGGCCGACCTGCTGATCCTCACCGGCAACGTCGCCCTGGAGACCATGGGCTTCAAGACCTTCGGCTTCGCCGGTGGCCGCGAGGACGTCTGGGAGTCGGAGGAGGACGTCTACTGGGGCCCGGAGACCACCTGGCTCGACGACGAGCGTTACACCGGCGACCGTGAGCTGGAGAACCCGCTCGGCGCGGTCCAGATGGGCCTGATCTACGTCAATCCCGAGGGCCCCAACGGCAACCCGGACCCGATCGCGGCGGCCCGTGACATCCGCGAGACCTTCCGCCGGATGGCGATGAACGACGAGGAGACCGTCGCCCTCATCGCCGGTGGCCACACCTTCGGCAAGACGCACGGCGCGGGCCCGGCCGAGAACGTCGGCGCGGACCCCGAGGGCGCCCCGCTGGAGGAGCAGGGCCTCGGCTGGCGCAGCACCTACAGGACGGGCAAGGGCGGGGACGCCATCACCAGCGGTCTGGAGGTGACCTGGACCAGCACCCCGACCACGTGGGGCAACGAGTTCTTCCACAACCTCTTCGCCTACGAGTACGAGCTGACCAAGTCTCCGGCCGGCGCGCACCAGTGGGTCGCCAAGGACGCGGAGGCCACCATCCCGGACGCGCACGACGCGTCGAAGAAGCACAAGCCGCAGATGTTGACCACCGACCTGTCGCTGCGCCTCGACCCGGCCTACGAGCCGATCTCGCGCCGCTTCTACGAGAACCCGGAGGAGTTCGCGGACGCCTTCGCGCGCGCCTGGTACAAGCTGACGCACCGCGACATGGGCCCGATCCAGCGCTACCTGGGCCCCGAGGTGCCCTCCGAGGTGCTGCTGTGGCAGGACCCGCTGCCCGCCCGCACGGGTGAGCCGCTGGACGCCGCGGAGATCGCCTCGCTCAAGGAGCAGGTACTCGCCACCGACCTGACGGTGGCGCAGCTGGTCTCGGCCGCCTGGGCCTCGGCCTCGTCCTTCCGCGGCAGCGACAAGCGCGGTGGGGCCAACGGTGCCCGGGTCCGCCTGGAGCCGCAGCGCGGCTGGGAGGCGAACGACCCGGACGAGCTGGCTCAGGTCCTGCGTGTCCTGGAGGGTGTGCGGGAGTCCTTCGACGCCAAGGGGGGCAAGCAGGTCTCGCTTGCCGACCTCATCGTCCTCGCGGGCGGCGCGGCCGTCGAGCAGGCGGCCAAGGACGCCGGTGTCCAGGTGGAGGTGCCCTTCACCGCGGGCCGTGTCGACGCCACCCAGGAGCAGACGGACGTCGAGTCCTTCGCCGCGCTGGAGCCCTCGTACGACGGCTTCCGCAACTACACCGGCAAGGGCATCCGTCTGCCCGCCGAGTACCTGCTCCTCGACCGGGCCAACCTGCTGACGCTGAGCGCTCCGGAGACCACGGTCCTGGTCGGCGGTCTGCGCGTGCTGGGCGCCAACACCGGCGGCTCGAAGCACGGCGTCCTCACCGACCGGCCGGGCACGCTGACCAACGACTTCTTCGTGAACCTGCTCGACCTGGGCATCACCTGGAAGTCGACGTCGTCGGCGCAGGACGAGTTCGAGGCCCGCGACGCGTCCGGCCGGGTCAAGTGGACCGGTACGCGCGCCGACCTGGTGTTCGGCTCCAACTCCGAACTCCGCGCCCTCGCCGAGGTCTACGCCGCCGACGACGCGAAGGAGAAGTTCGTGAAGGACTTCGTCGCCGCCTGGACCAAGGTCATGGACCTCGACCGGTTCGACCTGAACTGACCCTGCCCCATCTCCATCGCTTCCCTCAGCGGCCGGTGCACTCCGGTCGCCGCCGTGGGGGCCGGGGGAGAACCGACCGCCCCCCCCCCCCCCAAACAGCGAGGCGGGCAAGACCCCCCCGCCCCCCGAAACCGGCGGG
>NZ_JBSFVR010000275.1:0-10157 GCF_053592415.1 Streptomyces sp. NPDC002690
GTGGACCGGGTGGAAGCCGGCACGGGTCAAGAAGGCCCGTGCGGAACTCACCGCCACCGACCTCGTCGTGGAGGCGAAGCGCTCCCGCGCCGGCCCCGCCGCGAGATGCCAGGCGCGACGGTCGGGTTCGTCGGTGAAGGCGGTGGCGAGCACCAGATGGGCTTCGCGGCGCTCGGTGAAGGTGCCGGCCTGGTAGATCGCGGAGCGTACGAGCGGATGGCGCAGCCGCACCTCGCCGCTCTCGACACGTATCAGCCCCGTCCGCTCGGCCGGCAGCCACACCTCGGGGCCGCCCAGGCCCGGAACCGCGTGGAGCACATCGGAGAGCTGAGCGGTGCCGGCCGCCGCGGCGAGGAGCAGGGCCCGCCGTGTCGCCTGGGGGAGGGTGGGGAGCTCGGCGGCGAATATCTGCTCCAGCCGGGCGGTGAGGGGGAGCGAGTCGATCGCCCCCCGGTCACGGCGGCTCGGGTCCTTCGCGAAGGCACGCGTGAGCTCGATGAGGGCCAACGGGTTCCCGGCCGCCTGCTGGAGGATCTGGGACCGGGCCCGCCCCCGGGGCGGGTGCGGCTGGGCGTTCAGCAGGAGCACGGACGCGGCCCGGTCCAGCGGACCGGCCGTCAGATGCGGGAAGACGCGGTCGAACCGCTCCGGAACCGCCTCGTCCCGGGCGGCGAGCAGCAGGGCGGCGGGTTCGCCTTCCAGCCGCCGGGCCACGAAGGCGAGTACCTCCAGGGAGCCGAGATCCAGCCACTGGGCATCGTCCACGACGAGCAGCAGCGGCCGCTCCGCGGCCGCGTCCGAGAGCAGGGTCAGTACGCCGAGCCGGGTCAGCATCGGGTCGAGCCGTTGCGAGGGTTCCGCCTCCTCCGTCCCGAATGCGACGCGCAGCGCCTTGGCCTGAGGGGCGGGCAGCCGTTCGATGCCGCCGAGGAGGGGGTGGAGCAGCTGGTGGATCCCGGCGAAGCCGAGCTCCCGCTCGCCTTCGGCGCCCCGTACCCGGAGCACCAGGCGGCCGCGGGAGGCGGCGTACGAGGCGGCCCGGTCCACCAGGGTGCTCTTGCCGGCTCCGGGCTCGCCGGTCAGCACCAGCACCTTGGAGCCGGTGCCTTCCGCGGTGTCGACCAGCTCGAAGATCCGGGACAGCTCGGCTTCCCTGCTCAGGATCTCCGGTTCGTCCACCGTTTTGATACCGGGATCCATGGTGCTCTTCCCTTCCCTGCGAAACCGCCGCCCCGAGGGGCGCGGAGCGACGCACGAAACGGCCGCTCCAAGGCATCCTGCCAGGTCGGCAGGGTGGAGCGACCGGCGGAGCCCCGTCGCGGACGCTCACCGGCGATGACCGGTCACATGACAGAAGCGCCACGCTCCGTCCCCCTGACAGCATCCGGAGCATCTGGAAGCGATGCCCCGAGCAGGGCCGGTAGAAGCCCGGCGGACGAACGTGCGGACGGGTGCCGCGCCGCATGCCGGGGACGTGCGGATGCCCCGATCGCTCTGTCGACGTGGCGGGGTGTCGACCACTGAAGTGAAGACGGAGAGATCAAGCGTGAGGAACGCAGTGCATACGCAGCCGAAGGCCGGGGCCGAGACGGGCCGCGGTTCGGGAGGACGAGGGAGGGCGGGTGCGGACGGACCGGTCGGCCGGTGCTGCCGTGCCGTGGCCGGGGAGGGCCCGGCCGTAGAGCCGGCCCTCCCCGTGAGCCCCTCGGCCGTCCCGGGCCTTTTGCGCATTCCCCTTCCTCCCGTCTCCTCCGGTTCCTCCGTTCCACCGGCCTCCCCACAGGGGCCCCCGCGCCTGCCCGTGCGGGGAGGACGCGCCCCCGGGGGGCCGGCCGATCGCCTGCGGATCTCCGTCCTGGAGGCCCACGGCTCCCACGCTTCCGGCGAATCCGGCCAGTCCGGAGACTCCGTGCCCCCGGGCCGGGAACGGGTCTGCGTTCCGCCGTGGCTGTCGGACTCCGACGACGGGGAGACGGTGTACGTGGCCCTGCACGTCCACGGTGCGACAGCGCTCACCCACAACGGGACCGAGGTCTCCCTGGAGCCGGGTGACGTCGTGTTCTGCGGAGCGGGCACCCGCGCCTGCCCGCGCTCCGGGGACGCATACCGCATGACGGTCCTCCACGTGCCGCGGCGCCTGCTGGCGATCACCGAAGCCGATCTGCGCCGGGTCACGGGGACACCGCTGCGGGGCGCGGAGGGGGTGGGGGCGCTGGTGTCGCACCTTCTGTCGGCGCTCGTCGAGAAGGGGGTGGCCCACCGGTCCCCGAGCGGGAGCCGACTCGTCGCCAATGTGGTGGAGTTTCTCGCCACGCTCGTCGACGAACGCGTCGTGGCCGAGCGCCCGGCCCCCGCCGACCCCGGCACGCAGCTGGCGGCCCGTATCCGGAACCACATCGAACTGCATCTCACCGATGTCGATCTGTCGCCCCGCTCGATCGCCCGCGCCCATCACATCTCCGTCCGCTATCTGCACAAGCTCTTCCAGGACGAAGGCACCACGGTGAGCCGGCTGATCCGCCGCCGCAGGCTGGAGGCGTGCCGACGCGAGCTCGGCCGCTCGCCGCACCGCAGGCTGACCGTGGCTGCCGTGGCACAACGCTGGGGCTTCGTCAGTCCCTCGCACTTCAGCCGGGCCTTCCGGGACGCCTACGGCATGTCGCCCCGGGAGTGGCAGACCTCGGTGGCCTCGGAAGCGGCGCCTCCCGGCCGGTCCCTCGCAGCCCGGGCCCCTTCCGGCGGGACCCTGGCTCTCGCCGGGCTCCACAACCGTCCGGCAGGGGAGCGGCGAGCCCTGTCCGCGTAGCGGGCCGGCGGCTCACCGGTCCTGTCGGCACGGGGGTGAAAGCGGTACGACCCGGGCCCGCGGTCTCCGTCGTACCGCCTTCGCTCGGGCCGCGGTCTCCGTCGTACCGGCTTCGCCCAGGCCGCGGTCTCCGTCGTACCGCTTTCGCTCGGGCCGCGGTCTCCGTCGTACCGCCTTCGCTCAGGCCGCCGCCTCCGTCATACCGGCTTCGCCCAGGCCGCGTCCGGTGCCGAAAGACGACGCGTCACCACGGACGTGAGCACCAGGAACACCAGGGCGAGGCCCAGCGTGACGGGGAGTTCGGTGCGCAGTGCCGCGCCGACGAGCGCGCCGAGGAACATGGCCAGGACGGACAGGATCCGCCGCCCCGGCCGGGGCGCGGCGCCGCCTGCCGGGACGGAGTCCGCGGCCAGTCCGGTCAGTGTCAGGGTCAGCACGGTCGTCGTGAGGTCGGGGACGCCGAGGCGGCGTGCGACCGCGTTCTGCATGCCCATGGCCAGGCCGAGCAGGACGATCAGGGTGTAGCGGGCCCAACTGGTCACCTCGCCGTCGGAGACCATGACGGCGGCGAGCGCGCCGAGGACGAGCACCGCCTGGAACGCCGTGGTGAAGGCCAGCAGCCGCCCCCGGTGCGCCGTGAACCGGGACCCGAACCGGCCTCCGGCCAGCGCCCCGGTGAGGAACGAGGCCATCGACACGAGTGAGGCGAGCACGGACAGGCCGTCGGCACCCGCCAGGGCGAACCCGAGGAACACCACGTTGCCGGTCATGTTGGCCACGAAGACGTGTCCGAGCGACAAGTAGCTCACGGCGTCGATCAGGCCGGTGACCACCGTCAGCGTCAGCATGAGGGGCGGCAGCGGGCCGTGCCGGTCCTCCTTCGGCGGAACCAGCGTGCGGGCCGCGTCAACGAGTAGGGTGCGCATGCGGAGTCGCTCCTTCCGGGGTGGTGGGGAGTGGCGCGGTGGGACGGGGTGCGGCGGGGCGGTGCAGCACCGCACGGGTGAGCAGGCCGCTCACCGGGCCCACGACCAGGGCCGTGACCACGACCCACAGCGGCCAGGGGTCCGGTCCGAGCAGGCGGTCGGCGGACCAGCGGCCCGGCCCGGTGAGAGCGAGCGCCCCCGAGGCGACGACGAGGACCATCGGGTACTCGTATCCGTCGTTCTGGACCCACAGCCCCTTGTGCCGTTTGACGGTTCCGGCGACCGTCATCACGCCCATGGCGGCCATCGCCGCCATGGGCGTGAGCGCGCCGGCCGCCAGGAACAGGCCGGCGCCGATCTGGCTGCCGCCCGCGACGAGCGCGGTGAGCCGGCCGCCGCGGAAACCGTCGTCGCGGAACTCCTCGGTCCCGCCCGCGAGCCCGTTGCCGCCGAGCCGGAAGCTGACCTTCTGCACGCCGTGTCCCGCGATGAGGAGTCCCACCACCAGCCGGAGGGCCAGGAGACCGGTGTCCATTGCGTTCATGCCTGTTCCTGACGTTCCGTCGTATTCCGGTGGAGTGGTCAGCCGGCCGCGTGCTCGCCGATGACGGCCTGGGCGTACACGACACCGAGACCGTAGGTGCCGCCGTGCTCCTTCACCACGTCCATGACCGGCAGGTACGTCTCCGTACGCGCCCAGTCGCGCTGGAGCTCCAGCAGCACCTGCACCCAGGTGACCGGGACCGCGCCGGCCTGGACCATCCGCTGGACGGCGTGCTCGTGGGCCTGGGGGGTGACACCGCCGGAGGCGTCGGCGACGACGTAGACCTCGTAGCCCTGCGCGAGGGCGGACAGGGTGGGCAGCACGATGCAGACCTCGGTCCACAGACCGGCGATCACGAGCTTCTTGCGGCCGGTGGCCTTGACGGCCTCCACGAACGCGACGTCCTCCCACGCGTTCATCGTGGAGCGATCGATGATCTTCTGCTCCGGGAAGACGTCGGCCAGCTGCGGCATGAGCGGGCCGGAGAAGCTCTCGGCGGCCACGGTGCTCAGCACCACGGGGACGTCGAAGACCTTGGCGGTCTTCGCCAGGCCCACCGTCGCGTTGATGATCGCGGTGCGGTCGCCGCTGCCCGTACCGAAGAACATCTGCGGCTGGTGGTCCACGAAGAGCACCGCGCAGTTGTCGGGGGTCAGCAGGGCGTCGGAGGGGACGGCGGTGACCTCGGAGATGTCGGTCATGGGAGTGCCTCTCAGGAGTGGTGAGGGCGCGGACGGCCGTCCGCGCAGAAATGGGGTGGTGGCCCGGGAGGGGCGGTTCGTGACCGGGCCCCTCCCGGGAGACCGGAGGGAGATCAGAGGAAGCAGGGGTCGTCGAGGACCGGGCTCTCCGTCTCGGGTGCCAGACCGCGCCGTGCGCGCCACTGGCGGTGCTGCTCCGACTCGGCGACGGCCTGGCCGAGCAGTTCGGCCTGCCGGGCGCCCGAGGGACCGGTGCGCGGGGCGGCCTGGTAGCCGCCGAAGCGGGTGACCGGGCTCCACGCCGGGCTGACCGGCGGCAGCTCCTCGTCCAGGCCCTCGTACTCGGCGGTGGCGTAGACGATCCGGCCGCCGACGACGGTCAGCAGGGACTCGATGTGCGCGATGTCCTGCTCGGGCACCTCGAAATAGTCCTCGGACAGGACCGCGAGGTCACCGAAGCAGCCCGGGCGCAGGACGCCCTTGACGTCCTGCTCGCCGGTCAGCTCCGCACCGGCCCGCGTGAACATCGCCAGCGCGGTGGCCCGGTCGACGCGGTTCAACGGCGGGCGCAGGACCACGTCGCCGACGGTGCGCCCGGTGACCAGCCAGTGCAGGGCGATCCACGGATTGTACGAGGAGACCCGGGTGGCGTCCGTACCGGCGCCCACGGTCAGCCCGCGCTCCAGCATCGCCCGTACCGGCGGCGCGTCCGCGGCGACGCCGGGACCGTAGCGGCGCAGGAACGCCTCGCCCTGGAACGACAGGCGGTTCTGCACGGACATGGCACCGCCCAGCGCGGCGACCCGGTCGAGGCTGTCCGTCGAGACGGTCTCCGCGTGGTCGAAGAGCCACCGGTTCCCGGCCGGGAAGAGGCCCTCCGCCGCGAGCTTCTCGAACACGGCGAGGTCCCGGCGAATCGTCTCGTCGTACGTGGCGTGCAGCCGGAAGCCCCAGCCGTTCTCCATGAGGAGGCGCACGGCCTTCTCGAACTCGACCTCGTAATCCGGTGAATGTTCCGGACGCGGCTGGGCGAAGTTCTCGAAATCCGCCGCCGCCCAGGTGAGATTCTCGCCCGCGCCGTTGAGACGCAGCCATTCGTCCCCGTCCTCGGTCCGCGTCATCTCGATCCAGCGCGTGAGGTCGTCTATTTCCTGGCCCGCGGTCTGCGGGAAGAGATGATAGGCGATTCGCAGCGACAACCGGCCTTCCGCGGCCAGTTCGGCGACGGTGCTGTAGTTCTCGGGGAAATTCTGGAAACCCCCGGCGGCGTCGATCGCCGAAGTGAGGCCGAATCTGTTCAGTTCCCGCAGGAAGTGACGGGTGGATATCTTCCTGTCCTCGCCCTCCAGCACCGGCGCCTTGGCCAGCGTCGAGTAGAGGATCAGCGCGCTCGGTGCGGCCAGCAGCATGCCTGTGGGCTCGCCGTCCCGGCCGCGGACGATCTGCCCGCCCTTCGGATCGGGGGTGTCCCTGGTGTGCCCGGCGGCCTTGAGCGCCGCCCGGTTGAGCACCGCCGACTGGTACAGGTGCAGCACGAACACCGGGGTGTCCGGTGCGGCCGCGTTCAGCTCCGCGACGGTGGGCAGCCGCCGTTCGGCGAACTGCTCGGCCGACCAGCCCCCCACCACCCGTACCCACTGCCCCTTCGGGGTCCGGGCCGCCTGCTCGCGGAGCATCGCGAGGCCCTCGCGCAGGGTGCGGACACCGTCCCAGCGAAGCTCCAGCACGTAGTTGAGCCCGCCCCGGATCACGTGCAGGTGGGAGTCGTTGAGACCGGGCACCATCCGGCGGCCGAGTGCGTCGACCACCCGGGTGGCCGGGCCGACGAAGGGTGCCACGTCGTTGTCGTCGCCGACGACGGTGATGACGCCGTCGCGGACGGCGAGAGCCCCGGCCTGCGGGCGACCCGGGTCTCCGGTGTGGATCTTCGCGTTGCGGACGACGAGATCCGCAGCGTTGTCGGTGGCGCTGGGAACCAGCCCTCCGACCGGCATCGTGGACACCTTTGGACAACCTCCTGCAACGTGACGAGCGTTGATTCCGTGAAAGCCGGTACCGGCTCAGGAATCGGATGGGCAGCGGTGCGGAATTCGCTTCGTTCGGCCCCCGCGTCGAAGGAGCGCGGGGGGAGACGGTGGCCGTGAGAGAAAGAGGAACACACCCGCGCGGTGGCCGTGCCCGGCCGATTCGCGGCGCACACGGAATTCCACCGGACGTGAGTCGAGTTCGTGGACGAGAAGATCCCGGCCGCTCAGGGCTGTCCCGCAATTCCCGGCGGGCGCACGACGACAGCTACGGCACCTCGCCGCGTTGTCAAATCGCCCGAATACATCCAGTATGCGGGCGCCTCTCCGCCGTGCGATGCACCGCATCTGACGCCGCGCGCTGTTCCACCAGGAATTGCGGGACAGCCCTTCGTCCAGAAGATTAGGAGAAGCTCGCGGCTCCGACTGTCTCGGCAGTGCACCCGATCCGTACCGAGAGCGCACGGCTTCGGAGTCGCGGACCGGCAGGAACTGCCCCGTGGTCCGCGGTGGATCGGCTCGCGGCGCCGGACACGGTGCGTCGCGGGGCGGAGAGCGGTGCGCACGCCAGGTCCTGGGGGCCGGGCGACGTGACGGGGGGCAGCCCTCGGAGGACGGCGGACGCGGACGGCGGGCACCGGCCGGCGCCACGCACCGTGCACTGGTGGGCATCACCGCATGCACGGGGAGACTCGCGGCGTCGGCCCTGGCGCCTAGCGTCCAAGGAGTACGAACGACCCAGTACGCCACCGCAGGAGGAAACCCATGACCACCCCCGTCCAGTCCGCGAGCAGCAGCCAGCCGTGGCTGCACCAGAAGGGCGAAGTGATCCAGGAGTTCGGCACGGTCAAGCAGTTCCCGATCGGCCTCACCCACGATGCGCGGATGTACTCCTGCCAGCGGCTCAACAAGGTGCTGGCCGACACCCAGATCCTCTACGGCCTCTACAAGAAACACCACTGGCTGATGCGCGGCGCGACCTTCTACCAACTGCACCTGGTGCTGGACAAGCACGCGGGCGAGCAGCTCGAACTCGTCGACACCATCGCCGAACGAGTCCAGTCCCTGGGCGGCGTCGCCGTGGGCGACGCCCGGCACGTCGCACGGATCACCTCGATCCCGCGGCCTCCGGACGGGGTCGAGGAAGTACCGGCGATGCTGTCCCGGCTGCTGGAGGCGCACGAGACGATCCTCGTGGACGCCCACGACGCCGCCGCCCGGACCATCGAACTCGGCGACGACGGCACCAACGACCTGCTGGTCTCACAGGTCATCCGGACCGGGGAACTGCAGGCGTGGTTCCTGGCCGAACACCTGGTCGACACCCCGCTGGTCCGGGCCTGACCGACCCGGGGGGGGGCCTTCCCTCCGGGCCTTTGTCCGCTCCCCGCCCCCGCTCTTCCTCTTCAGCGACCGGCCGACGGTGCCCCGGCCCGCCGGTCACCCTTGCCCGCAACACGATCCACCAGGAGTTACCCATGTCTCCCACGGCCGGCCCCACCGTCGTCCTGATCCACGGCGCCTTCGCCGACGCCTCCAGCTGGAGCTCGGTGATCGAACGCCTCCAAGGCGAGGGTCTCCCCGTCCTGGCGCCCGCACTGCCGCTGCGGGGCCTGGAGAGCGACGCCGCCTACATCCGCAGCGTGGTGGACAGCGTCCAGGGTCCCGTGGTGCTCGTCGGCCATTCCTACGGAGGAGCGGTCATCAGCGTCGCCGCCTCCGGCGCTTCCCAGGTCAAGGCTCTCGTGTACGTCGCGGCCTTCGTCCCGGACATCGGCGAGAGCGCGCTGGAACTCACCGGGAAGTTCCCCGGCAGCACGCTGGGCGAGGCGACCACCACCCAGCTCTATCCGCTTCCCGAAGGCGGCCAGGGAGAGGAACTCCTCATCGAACAGCACCTTTTCGAGGAGCAGTTCGCGGCGGGAGTGCCCACCGGGACCGCGCGGGTCATGGCCGTGGGCCAGCGGCCGATCACTCTCGCCGCACTCCAGGGCAAGGCCACCGCGGCCGCCTGGAAGGAGATCCCCAGCTGGTATCTCGTGGCCACCGAGGACCGCAACATCCCGCCGGCCGCCGAAGAGTGGATGGCCGAGCGGGCGGGCGCCCACACGGTCAGCGTCAGCGCACCCCACGCGGTCTCCGTGAGCGACCCCGGCCCCGTGACCGAGTTGATCCTGAGCGCGGTCCGCTCGACCGCCTGACCGTCTGGCTGCCCGACCGGCCGGCCGACCGCTTGACCGGCTGAATGGCCGTCAGGTGCGGTGGCGCGCGCGGGAAACTGGGGTTCCCGCCGCCGGGCCGACCTGTGTCCCCGCGGGCGCGGGCGTCGCCGGGGCAGTGGCTCCCGACGGCGACGCCCGGTCCGCCGGTACACGCACCCTCGCGGAGGGACCGCGGACCGGGCGACGAGAGCCATGTCGGGAGGGCCGGTTCTCGAAGCGGTCGGCGACGACCTCCATGACCCGACGGGCGGCCGGCGACAGCCCGGCCGCCCGGACCTGTCTCACGCCCTCCACCGCCCGGGTACCGGGGGGCCGCGCCCCTCCCCAGGCCTGCTGGAGGCTTCGGCGACTCCGTGACAAGGTCCCGCCCGCCGACGATTCCACCGGGCAACGCCCCCGCGTCCTTACCGTCTCGTACATGACGATCACTTACGTATGGCGAGACGACTTCGACGACACGGCCCTCGACGCGCTGCACGCCGAGGGATTCGGCGGTTCGGCCACGGGGATGGACTGGCGGGCGCGCCTGGAGCGCCACAGCCTGGGCTGGGTCTGCGCCCGGGCGGACGGCTCCCTGATCGGCTTCGTCAACGTGCTCTGGGACGGTGGGTCCCACGCCTTCCTTCTGGACACGGTGGTGGCCCGGGGGCACCGGTCGCGCGGGGTCGGCGTGACTCTGGTGGCGATCGCCACCGACGAAGCCCGCGCCGCTGGGTGCGCCTGGCTGCACGTCGACTTCGAGGAGCACCTTCGCGCCTTCTACGTCGATGCCTGCGGTTTCCGGGTGACGGCGGCGGGGCTGATCGCTCTCTGACGCGGAGAGCGGGGGGGGCGGGCGGGGGGGGCGGGGGGGGGCCGGCGGGCGGGGGGGGGGGGGGGGGGGGGGGAGGAGTCGGACCGGGTTAGCACGGTCGCGAACGATCCGTGACTTCCA
>NZ_JBSFVR010000276.1:0-10146 GCF_053592415.1 Streptomyces sp. NPDC002690
GTCCGGGGCCACACGCTGGTCTGGCACTCCCAGCTGCCGAGCTGGGTGAGCGGACTCGCCGCCACCGACCTGCGCCTCGCCGATCGCTCGTGCAGGAACCGTCAGAGTCCGGACCAGTGGTTGAGCGTCAGGCGGGGTTCCGCGTTGCGGGCGAGCTCGTGTGCCTGTTCGGGCCACCAGACTCCGGCGGCGGGGTCGACGACGCCGTACTCGGGGTCGATCGCGCCGCCGGTGTTGCGGGTGCAACTGCCGTCGGACTCGCCGATGGTCTTCACGTACAGGTACGCGTCCACGAGCGGAACGCCGGTGTCAGCGGTCGGGCGCGGGCCCATGCCCCGCCCGGGCGGGTTGCACCAAGTCTCCGGGTCGCCGGTGTACTTACCCGGCGTCGGGGTCCACGGCCCCTTTCCGTTGCGGCTCGTGTCGACCATGAAGTGCGCCAGTTCCCCGCCTGCGGGACTGCCCACGTTCTGGTCGTACCAGGCGTCCGTCCAGTGCCAGGTCGAGGGGTCGGTCGAGGTGACCGCGTTGCCCGGGGCCCCGTCGTTGGGGGCGGCCGGGGAGTAGAACTGGCTCGCGCACCAGTCGGCGTGGCCACGAGCCCATTCGGGCCCCTTCGTCGCGAACCACATGCACTGGGATATCCAGGTTCCGTAGTGCGAGGTCTGATCGGTGGGCTGGTAGTTGGAAATGTTCAGGATGAAGCCGTCGCTCCCCTCGACGCCCGCGTCCAGGAGCCGCTGCGCGATGTCGCCCACGGACCGCCACTGGCTGTTGCCCGCGTCCAGATAGACCGAGGTGTTCGCGCCGCTCTTCAGAGTGCGGACCGCGTAGTCGAGGTCGGACACACGGTGGGTGGTGAGTTCTCCGGTCGGGTCGACGTCCCCGGCACAGTCCTTGGGCAGGGCTGCCAGGCCGTCGGGCTCGACGATGACCACCGCTTCGCTGCCGCCGATGCCCTGGGCGAACGCGTCGATCCACTGACGGTAGGCGGCGGAGGATTCGGCCCCACCGCTGGAGTAGAGGCTGCAGTCGCGGCCGGGGATGTTGTACGCCACCAGGACCGGGACCCGGCGGGTGATCGCGGCGGCACGGACCAACTTGCGTACGTCGGAACGGACTTCGGCGGGCGTGCCACCCGTGAACCATGCGGCCTGCGGGTAGCTCGCCAACTTCGCCATGTTCAGGCCGTCTTCGATCTTTCCGGCCCTCAGGTCGTCGAAGGCCTGCCGGGCCGCATTGCTGTTCGGATCGACGTAGAACTTCGTGGCCGGGGTGACGGTTTCCTCGGCGGGAGCGGGCGCGGCCTGGGCAGCCGCGGCGGCGAGGGCGGCGCAGGCGGTGAGCGCCGCGGTGACGACGGCCGTACGGCGCCGGAAGGTTCGGGAACGCATGGAGACTCCTGATCTGGGGTCGAGCGGCTGCGGAGGGCCCGCCGGCGGGCGGCGGGGCAGAAGGACGGGAACGGAACGGGCCGAAGCCGGGCCCGGGCGGAACGGACCACCGGATGCGCGGGGAGGAGCGGGCATCCGGGGCAGGGAGGAACGATCCGTCTGGGCCCGGGAGATCAGTAGCCGTAGATCATCTTGTAGGCGACCTCGGGGAGGAACTGGCCCGCCACGGAACCTGATCCGACCCCGCAGTTGCCGTCGGACTCACCGGGGGTCTTGATCCACAGGAGCATCTCCGCACCGCCGCCCTTCTGGGTGGGGGTTCCGGTCCTGCGGCCTGCGGAGTTGCACCATTCGGCGTTGCTGGAGCCGTTGCCGTTGCGGCCGGTGTCCACGACGAACGGTTTGGTGTACCCGTTGGACGAACTCAGCGCGGAGTTCACCGCGTTGGCGTAGGTGATGTTCTGTGCGGTGGTGTAGTGGTTGGAGACGTTCAGCGAGAATCCCCGGGTGCGGCTGAGCCCCGCGGCGTTCAGGCTCGCGGCCATCGAAGTGGCGCTGCGCCAGCCCGGGTTGCCCGCGTCCAGGTAGACCCAGGCGTTGGGGGCCTTCTGGTTGAACTGGGTGATCGCGTTGTTGAGCAGGGTGTTGCGCTCGGCGATCTGGGCGGCGGTCATGCAACTGGTGTCACCGAGCGCGTCCGGCTCCAGGATGACGACGGCCGGCCTGCTGCCGATCCCGCCGGCGAACGCGGCGATCCACTCGTTGTAAGCGGCGACGGACCCCGCCCCGCCACCGGACTGCCCGCCGCAGATGTCGCGGTTGGGGATGTTGTACGCCACGAGGACGGGCAGCTTGTCCGCGGCGTCGGCCGCACCGACGTAGGCCCCGGTCGCGGTTCCTATGGTGCCGCTCCAGTTGCCGAACCAGCGGGCCATGGGCTTCGCGGCGATGTTGTCACGGATGGCGGGCGCTCGTCCGTCACCGGGGTTGGCGGCGGCCCACAGGGCTGGGCTGGAGTTGGGATCGACGTAGAAACCGCTGGTGAGAGTGGTCGGATCGGCCGCCTGGGCGGGCGGGGAGGCGACGAGGGCCAACGGCAGGGCCAGCAGTGCGGCGGTCATCGTACGGAGGAGGTGACGCATGGGAGTACCTCGGTTCCTGACGGGGGGGGTGACGCCGCACGGCTCTCGTCCTGAGCGTGCGGCGCGACGGAAAGGCGGTGTACGACGTCCCGGACGACCCACGGCTCGGACCGGAGGCGCATCACGGACTGGGACCACGAACCAAGAACAGGGACTACCTCTGGGAGCGCTCCCACTGGAAGCGCTCCCATTCGTGCTTGGAGCACCAACTTGGTATGGCCGGTATCGTCTTGGCTCCAATTCGGGCTGTCAAGGGGCCGCGCATGAATCTCCGTCCACTTCGGCACGAAGCGAACTGTTCACAAACTGGAAGCGCTACCACTAATCTCGCACCAAGGGGGAAGCCTCCGCCGGTCGGCCCGCAGCAGAGAGAGCCCGCCGCGGGCCGAGGGCTCGGACGCGACCGGAACCCGTGGTCGACGGGGCACGTACCGCGTACTGTCACAGCAGCGGCACCGCCCGCCTGCCGGAGCTCCGCGGCACACCAGGACGCGACGGCACGCGGGCAGGACGGCCGAGCGGGAACCGGGAGTTCGCGGTCCGGTGGCCGAGGCCGCCGTCCGCCGCGAGCGGCACGGCGGACGGGCCGTCCGCCGTGAGCCGGGCCGCCGTTCGGCCGGCACAGGGCGTGGGATCATCACCGTGACCACCAGCAGAGAACCCCCGAGGAGCACGTCTTCCGATGCAGCCGACGCCCAGGCGCATGCCGACCCTCGACGAGGTGGCCGCGAGAGCGGGCGTGTCGCGCACCGTGGCTTCCCGGGCGGTCAACAACGTCCCGAACGTGAGCCGGGCCAAGCGGGACGCCGTCGAACGGGCCGTCCGTGAGCTGGGATACGTGCCGAACTCCACGGCGCGGGCTCTGGCCGGCAACAGGGTGGGAGCGGTGGTTCTGGCGGCTTCCAGTGACGAGGCCGGCCTGTTCGCGGATCCGTTCTTCGCCGAGGTCGTCGTCGGCGTCAGCGCGGCACTGGACGAGACCGACCTGGAACTCATCCTGGTGCTCGCCAACTCACCTCGCGGCCGCAGCCGCCTGCGGCAGATGGTCAGCTCCCGCCGCGCCGACGGCATCATGCTGATGGCGCTGCGGGGCGACGACCCGCTGGGGCGGCTGGCCGAGGACGCCGGGATGCCGGTCGTCTTCGGCGGACTGCCCCTGACCGGGGAGCCCCGCTGGTACGTGGACGCCGACAACAGGGGCGGGGCCCGGCTGGCCGCCGACCACTTCGTGCGTACCGGGCGGACCAGACCCGTCATGATCACCGGCCAGGTGGACAGCCTGGTCTCGGTGGCCCGCGAGCAGGGCTTCACCGAGGGGCTGACGCTGGCGGGCGTCCCGCTGCTGGGTGTTTCCTCCGGCGCGTTCCTGGTGGAAGGCGGCGCGGAGGCGATGGAGCGCCTGCTGGACGCCCATCCGCGGTTGGACGCGGTCTTCGCGGCGTCGGACGGGATGGCGATCGGCGCGCTCCAGGTGCTGCACCGGCGGGGTCTGCGGGTGCCCGAGGACGTCTCGGTGATCGGTTTCGACGACCTGGCCGGGGCTCGGCACGCCAACCCGCCGTTGACCACGGTGCGTCAGCCGGTCAGGGCGCTGGGGCACGAGATGGCACGGATGCTGGTCAACGCGATCGACGGGCACGACCCGAACCCGCTGATCCTGCCGACCCGGCTGACGGTCCGGGACTCCGCGCCGGGAGCGGCCTCGCCCCGCTGATCACGGCCCCGCCGCCGGCCGGCGGGGACTCGGTGGCACCGCCCCGCCGAATCGTCCGCACCCGGAGGCGGCCACGCCTTCTTCCCCGCCCGCCGGAGCCCCCTGGAACGAGTACTCCTGCCGTTCAGCCGTGGAGACACACCCCTCCGCCGAGGGAGTCGTCTCCGGCTCGCGCGCGGGAACGCCTCCCTCCGCGGCGCCGACCGCCTCAGGTACGAGGCCGGCGATCGGGAGTGAGGAGGTAGGCGATGGCCATGTCGCTGAGCTCTTCCGCGTACCGGCTGACCGCCTCCTCCCCCACAGCCGGGTCGGGGCGCACCGAGTTGTGGAAGCAGGCTCCCAGAACCGCGCGAGCGGCCGTGTCGAGAGCGGCCCCGGGAGCGGATCGCCGGATCTCGCCGGTGTGGGGGGCCGCCGCTTCGAGCAGGAGGCGGTGGATTTCGAGGATGGCGCGGGCCCCACGGTCCGGCGACCTGGCTCCGCGCGCCCGGAGCAGCTCGGAGAAGACGTTGTTGTCGGTGAACGACTGCAACAGGGCGCGGGCATAGGCGTCCATGACGCCGGTGAGCGAGGGCTCGGCCGCGCGCAGCCGCTCCGCCACGTACTCCTCGCGCTGCTCCAGCATCCGCTCGCTCAGGGCGGCGATCAGCTGGTCCTTGTCTTCGAAGCGACGGTAGATCGTGCCCACCGAGACGCCGGCGCGCTCCGCGACGCCGGTCATCGTCATCTCTTCCAGTCCGGCCGACGAGGCGACTTCCTCGGCCGCCCGGAGTACGCGAGCCAGGGTCGCCGCGCTGCGTGCCTGCCGGGGCTCCCGGTAGGGCGCGGGACGGTCTGGCTCCTCATTCATGTGCCGCATCGTACCGGCGGTGATCTCGGCGGATCCGTTGACAAGGCGTGCACCTTCCTGGGTATCTTCGATATGTGAACGTAAATTCGCGTTCACATATCGAGGAGGTCCGACCATGACCGACGACCAGACGTTCCCGCCCGTGACCGTGACGCTCCGGTCGGGGCCGGCCGGCGGGGGAACCATCGACGACCTGGAGCTCTTCTACTCCCGCCGCGCCCTGGACCGCTTCCGGAAGCGACTGGGCCGCCAGGGCGTGCTCGATCTGCTGGCCGCGGACATCGAGGAGGGCAACGCCTTCCTGCGGGAGAGCGCCCTCGCCTCCGACGGCGCGTTCGAGGCGGGCACCACGGTGCTCACCACGAAGGGCCTCACCTCGGCCGACTTCCTCTCCTGGATGGAGAAGGCGTTCGCGGGTGACGAGAACGCGCTCCTCGCGGCGCACCCCGAGCACTACGTCATGGCCCCCGGCGCCGACGGCGCGTTCAACGTGGTGGAGAACATCGGCGCCCACGTCTGCTCGTTCTTCATGGGCGGCTGGGGCACGGACGCGATGGCCTGGGCGGCGGACGCGGAAGAACTCCTCCCGGAGTCCGGTTTTCCGCACAAGATGTCCTCCAACCTCTTCCTGGCCGACGGCACGATCGTCGGGCGGGCGCTGACCCAGTTCGGTGACACCGTCGACGGGTTCACCGCGAGCCTGACGGTCTACGTCCCCGCCACGTGTCCCCCGGACGTCCTGGAGCACCACCTGCGTCACTACGCGGTCGAGTTCAGGAACTGGATCGTCGCCGCCGCTGCGACGCGCGCCGGTACCCATCTGGTCGCCTGAGCCCGACGCCGCACTGCGGCGGGCGTGACGCCGTGTGAGTCTGGGCTGTGGGAATGCGGACGACCTCCTGGCGGACACCACCACCGGTCGTGCCACCCGCCAGCTGCGAGGCTTCCTACCAGGCACTTAGAGGGATGGCCCGATGAGCGACGCGAAGGACTCGCGGCCGGCCGCGGGAAAGGGGCGTGGGGCCGCGACCGGCGATGCACGTCCTTCGGGACATTGGCTGATCCTGGGTGTGGTCGGCCTGGCCCAGTTGATGATCGTCCTCGACGTGAGCATCGTGAACATCGCGCTGCCCCAGGCGCAGGAAGACCTCGGGTTCTCCAACGGCTCCCGTCAGTGGGTCGTCACCGCCTACTCCCTCGCCTTCGGCAGCCTCCTCCTGCTCTCGGGACGGATGTCCGACCTGATCGGGCAACGCAAGACCTTCCTGACGGGCCTGGCCGCGTTCGCCGCGGCTTCGCTCCTCGGCGGTGTGGCGCCTTCCTTCGCGGTGCTGGTCCTCGCCCGCGCGCTGCAGGGCGCGGCCGGTGCGATCCTGGCGCCGGCCGCGCTGTCACTGCTGACCACGACCTATACCAAGCCCGGGGAACGCGCCACCGCCTTCGCCGTCTTCGGCGGCATCGCCGGCTCCGGCGCGGCGATCGGTCTCCTGCTCGGTGGCGTCCTGACCGAATACCTGAGCTGGCGCTGGACCCTGCTGGTCAACGTCGCCTTCAGCGTCGTCGCCATCACCGGCGCGCTCATGCTGATCCCCCGCAAGGAACCGTCCGCGCAACGGCCCCGGCTGGATCTTCTCGGTGCGGCCGTCATCTCCGCGGGCCTGTTCTGCGTGGTCTACGGGTTCTCCAACGCCGAGTCGCATCCCTGGAGCGCGCCGAGCACCTGGGGCTTCCTCGCGGCCGGCGCGGTGTTGATCGCCGGATTCTTCGTGTGGCAGACCCGTGCCACCAGCCCGCTGCTGCCCCTGCGGGTCCTGCGCGACCGGAACCGGGCCGGCTCCTTCATCGGCGTGTTCATCGTGGGCGTGGGGATGTTCGGCGTCTTCCTGTTCCTGACCTACTACCTGCAGCAGATCCTGCACTACTCACCGGTCAGGACCGGGCTGGTGTTCCTCCCCATGGTGGCCGCGCTGATGTGCGCCTCCACGGCCTCCAACATCAAGCTGCTTCCGAAGTTCGGCCCGCGCGTGCTGGCCGTCTTCGGGATGCTCGTCGCCGCCGGCGGAATGTTCTGGCTGACCGGCATCGCCCTGGACAGCACCTACGCCGCCGACATCCTCGGTCCGCTGCTGCTCGTGGGCTTCGGCATCGGCTCCGTCATGGCCCCCTCGATGAACACCGCGACTTCCGGCGTGCGGCCGGTCGACGCCGGTGTCGCCTCCGCAACGGTGCAGACGATGCAGCAGATCGGCGGCTCGATCGGCACCTCCCTGCTCAACTCGCTGGCGGCCTCCGCGCTGACCGCCTACCTGGTCGGGCGGGCCCCCACCCCGGTCAACGAGGCCAACGCGGCGATCCACAGCTACACCGTGGCCTTCACCTGGGCCGGAGCGTTCTTCATCGCGGGCGCGGTGATCTGTGGACTCGTACTCCGCTCCGGGCCCCCCGCCCTCGCGAGCCCGGCCACCGCCTCCGCCGCGCCCGGGTAACCGCGGAGCCGAGGGTGGCCCGGTACGCGTGCGCCGTGCGCACACGTACCGGGTCGGTCGAACGGCCGGGCGGGATCAGCCCAGGCTCCACTTCTGGTTGGCGCCGCCGTTGCAGTTCCACAGCTCCAGCGCGGTCCCGTCGACGTTGCCCGCGGGCTTGTCGCCACCCGTGACGTCGAGGCAGAGGCCCGACTGGGTACCGGTGACGGTCCCGTCCGGGTTCAGCCTCCATTGCTGGTTGGCGCCACCGTTGCAGTTCCACAGCTGCACCACGGTGCCGGGGGCGGTCTGGTTGTCGTAGGCGTCGAGGCACTGCGAGCCGTTGTAGAGGCGCAGCTCACCCCCGGCGGTGAGGGTCACGGCCTGGTTGGTGCCGCCGTTGCACTGCCAGATCTCGATCTTCGTACCGGGCGCGGTCTCGCCGCCCTCCGCGTCGAGGCAGCGCTGGGAGGAGGCGCTGACCAGTGGGTGGGTCGTTCCGGTGCTGCTGCCGCTGCCGACGGATACCCGGTACATCACCGTGCCGTGCGCGGGCACGGAAGCGCTGATGGTGCCGCTCGTCGAGGAGACCGCCTTGGACCACAGGTTGGCGAGCCGGTACGAGGACGCCGCCGGAAGCCCTGCGGCGGCGGCCGTGGTACTGACGGTGGCGGTGGAGGCGTTCTCGTTGGTCAGGGTGACCGACCGGTCCCCGTTGGCCAACTGCTTCGTCATCACGACGAGTCCGCCGGAGGAGGAGACCACGGTGCCCTGCTTGCCCAGCGAGTCCTGATCGACGGCGATGACGTCGGTGTTCTTCAGGATCGTCAGCGTCGCCGGGGTCGCGGCGCGGATGTCGCTCCCGATGAGCAGGGGTGCGGCCATCTGCGACCAGAGGCTGAAGTGGGTGCGGTACTCGGTGTCCGTCATGCCGCCGTTGCCGACTTCCAGCATGTCCGGGTCGTTCCAGGCTCCGGGTTCGGCGTACTGCGCACGTGGCTGGTTCTGGTGCGCGATGTCGATCATCGTGGACCAGCTGTCGTTGATGTCGCCGGTGGTGCGCCAGGAGTTGCCGAGGGACGGCGCCCAGTTCCAGGGCTGGTTGGAGCCCCACTCGCAGATGCTGTAGAGGATCGGACGGCCGGTGGCCTTCAGAGCGTCGCCCATCGCCTCGTACCGGGTCCGGGCGTCGACGCCGGTGTTGTTGCAGTTGTCGTACTTCAGGTAGTCCACCCCCCAGGAAGCCCACAGGTCGGCGTCCTGCTGCTCGTGCCCGAGGCCCCCGGGGAAGCCGTTGTCCGCACAGGTCTTGGTTCCCGCGCTGGAATACAGGCCGAATTTGAGGCCCTTGGAGTGGACGTAGTCCGCGACTGCCTTGATGCCGTTCGGGAAGCGCACGGGGTCGGCCACCAGGTCACCGGACGCGTTCCGCGAGGGCAGCGCCCAGCAGTCGTCGAGGTTGACATAGGTGTACCCGGCCGCCTTGAGCCCCTCGGAGACGAACAGGTCGGCGATGCCCTTGACCATCGCCTCGTTGAACTGCGTCCCGCAGCCCGTGGTGTTCCAGTTGTTGAACCCCATCTGAGGGGTCCGGGCCAGGCCGTTCTCCACCGCGGCGGCCTCCGGCGCGGCGGCCACGGCGGCTGCCTGCACGCCGAGGGCGACTCCCGAAGTCACCGCGGCGGCCCCGGCCAGACCGCCGGCGGCGAGGGCGAGCGAGGCGGCCGCAGCCACCAGACGGTGTCGGTGACCGTGCTGTTCACAGGACATGTGCGGCTCCGATGTGTCGTCCCGCCGGGGCGGGTAACAGCGAGGACATGTGCGGGATGCGGCGGGTCGGTCAGCCGCGGCTCCACTTCTGGTCGGCAGCTCCGTCGCGCGGCCGGATGATCGCTAGCTCCTGCACACAGTGATCTCCGTCCATGGAGGGCAGTGCGGGGGACAGTGTGTAGACCTGTTGAATCGGACGTCAACACTCCGCACAGAAATGAACAAACTCCAACTGATCTTGTTTCACAGGCCAATTGATCGGCGCGCGCGGCCGATCGCCAAAGACTTGGCCTGATGTCACCGCCTCGGTCGGCCCTCGCCCGTCGGGCCCTCCCGGCCGACGGCACCGGGCCCCGCACGCCTCGGACTCGGCTTCCGGCCAGAAGCTCGCCCCCGCCCCCTCACTCCGCGACGCTCACGCGGGGCGAAGGAGCGAAGGAGCGAAGGAGCGAAGGAGCGAAAGGGCGAAAGGGCGAAAGGGACGGAGCCCAGAACTGTGTCGCGTGCGCCTCGGGTGCCGAGCCGCGAACTGTTGCACGATCCGGGGCATTCACCGTATGGTCTCGCCGCGATGATGATCGCGACGGGGATTCGGCCGACGGGCACGCGAGGTCCTCAAGCCGGTGGCCTGCGACAACACCGGACGGAACCGTCGCGCGACGGGAGTTGGGCGGTGTCCGGCCCTTCCGTCGGACGGTCGGCCCGGTGGCCGCGGCCCGGACGACGGACCGATGCCGTCGTAGCTCGCTCCGACGAGCACAGTCCCTGGACCGGTCCGCCGTCGCGCCTCCCGGCCTTCGTCGCGACGGCC
>NZ_JBSFVR010000277.1:0-10094 GCF_053592415.1 Streptomyces sp. NPDC002690
CGGACGGTGGTCCGGAGCGGGGCCGACAGGTGTAGCGAGTCCTCGGGGCGCTCACGCGCCACGCGAGGCCGGGGCCTGGGCGCGGGGGGCCATGGACCGGCCCGGCCGGCTCAGGCGCTTTCCGCCTGGAACATCCACGCGTGCTTCTCGAGGTCGGCGGCCACGGCGATCAGGGTGTCCTGGCTCACCGGGTCGGGATCGGCTGTGGCGTCGATGCGCTCACGCATCCGGCCGATCACGATCTTCAGCGCGTCCACCAGGACCTTGACGGCGTCGACGTCCTTGATCCAGCCGCTCGGCACGACGTCGATGGCGGTCGTCCGGGCGATGGTCGCGGACCGCCCGTCCGGGTTGACGCCGATGGCCGAGGCGCGCTCGGCCACCGTGTCGGAGTGCTGGCGCGCGGTGTCCACGACCTCGTCGAGCTGGAGGTGCACGGAGCGGAAGCGCGGGCCGACGACGTTCCAGTGGACCTGCTTCGCGGCCAGCGAGAGGTCGACCAGGTCGACCAGGGCGCCCTGGAGCGCCTCGCCCACCACCTTGAGGTCGGCATCGGAAAGCGGGCTCTTCACGACAGACATGCACTCTCTCCGTTCTGTCGGCGTCCGGGGCGGGCGAACAAGGCCCTTTCCCGTCGCACCGGCGGTTGCGTCGGCTGGTTCGGCAGCCGCTGTCAGCACCCCATCCACGATGGCACATAAGCTGACAAAGCGACCATCCGCAGCCTCGTTCTCCGTGTGCCCCGTGAACCACCGCGCACACCCCGCAGCACGCGAACCGGGCGCACGCACGACGAAACCCCGGCCCGCCCCCGAAGGGGCCGACCGGGGTTCGCCTTCACACCGGACCGTGCGGGTCAGGCTGCGACGACTTGCACCGCTTCCGCGGGCGCCTTGATCGTCACCCGTCCCGCCGGGACACCCGCCACCGACGACACGGAGACGGAGTTGAGCATGGGGCGAACCGGTACATGAACCGGATCGCCGGCTGCCGCCGACTCGGCGAGTTCGGCGAGTGACAGCTCATCGCTCACTTCACGCATGAGCTCGGACATCCGTACGTCAAGCGCGTCGCAAATCGCGGAGAGCAGCTCGGAGGATGCCTCCTTCTGCCCCCGCTCCACCTCGGAGAGATAGCCGAGCGAGACCCGGGCGGACGAGGAGACTTCGCGCAGAGTACGGCCTTGGCGCTGGCGCTGCCGACGCAGCACGTCACCCAGCAGGCGACGGAGCAGAATCATCGGTGGCTCCCTCCTCGGACCGCGTAGCCGCATCCTTCACGCCCCACCGTACCGCTAAGCGCTGCGGCCGTGCGGGGAGCGATGTCGTGTTCTCTCAGGGCTGCAAACATCAATTCCCCCCGTTCTGTTCCGTATCCTGTGCCCCCGCATTTTCTGCGAGTTCGCCGGAGAGCAGCTCCAGGACGCCGAGCACGCTCTCTCTACGGATGTCCGCCCGTTCGCCGTTCAACCGCAGTGCCGCGACTTTACCGACTCCGAGCGGTCCCGCGACCGCGACGAAGACGGTGCCCACCGGCTGACCGTCCTGGGGCTCGGGGCCGGCGACCCCGGTGGTGGAGACGCCCCAGTCGGCGCCGAGGGACCGGCGCACGCCGACGGCCATACCGCGCGCGACCTCGGCGTCCACCGCTCCGCGCTCCGCGAGCAGGGCCCGGTCGACTCCGAGCAGCTCGTGCTTGAGCGGGGTCGCGTAAGCCGTCACCGACCCGCGGAAGGAGCGCGAGGCTCCCGGTACGGCGGTGAGTTCCGCCGCGACCAGCCCGCCGGTCAGCGACTCGGCCACCGCGAGGGTCTCCCCCCGCTCCGCGAGCTGCCTCAGTACCCGGGCCGCGAGGGTCACCTCTCGGCCTCGGCGGGGTCGCCCACCACGGCTCCGGGGAGTGCCTCGCTCCCGGCGACCGCCGCCGGTGCGATGTCCGGTACGGCGTCGCCGTCGGAGCTGCCCGTGAGCGCGGACACCCCGGAGACCGTCGAGGTCCCGGGGACGGACGCAGGCGCGACCGCACTCACGTCCGCGTCCGGGTCCAGCGCCAGGGCGACCGCTTCCACCGCCGCGACCCGCTCGGCGGCGAGTCCCTTGCGGCGCGCCACGACGGCTTGGCGTACGTAGTCGAGTCCGGTCACCACCGTCAGCACGACGGCCACCATCATCACCCAGAAGCGGAGTGTGGCCAGGGGACCGGTGAGCGCCAGGACGTACATCCCGACCGCCGTTCCCTGGGCCAGCGTCTTCAGCTTGCCGCCCCGGCTCGCCGGGATCACGGCGTGCCTGATCACCCAGAACCGCATGAGCGTGATGCCCAGCTCACGGAAGAGGATCACCCCGGTGATCCACCACGGCAGGTCGCCCAGCCACGACAGGGCGATCAGCGCGGCCCCCATGATCGCCTTGTCGGCGATGGGGTCGGCGATCTTCCCGAAGTCGGTGACCAGGTTGTACGTCCGCGCGAGGTGGCCGTCGAACAGGTCGGTGATCATCGCGATGGCGAAGGCCGCCCACGCGACGGACCGCCAGGCGGGGTCGTACCCACCGTCCGCCAGCAGCAGCATCACGAAGCCGGGCACCAGGAGCAGCCGGATCATGGTGAGGATGTTGGCGATGTTCCACAGGCTGGCCTGGTTCACGGCCGCGGTGCCCAGCTTGCCGCCGCGGACCGGCGTCGCGCCGGAGCCGCCCGTCGCGGATGCCGGGGCTCCCGTCATCTGGCCGCCTCCGAGAGTGTGAGATGTTCGGCCACCAGGTCGACTCCCTCGGTGCCCACTGCCTTCGCCTCGACCATAAGGCCGGGGACGAGCCCTTCGCGTGTGGTGAAGACCACCTGGCCGTCCGTTTCGGGTGCCTGGTGCGCGGCACGGCCGATCGCGACCGGACCGTCCTCCTCGGACTCCACGGACTCGACCAGCACCCGCAGGGTCTCGCCGACCCGCTCCTCGGCGCGCTGGGAGGTGAGCTCCTCGGCGAGCTGGGAGATGTGCGCGAGGCGCTCGGCGATGGTGTCGTCGTCCAGCTTGTTCTCGTAACCGACCGCTTCGGTGCCCTCCTCGTCGGAGTATCCGAAGACGCCGATGGCGTCGAGCCGGGCACCGGTGAGGAAACGCTCCAGCTCGGCGAGGTCGGCCTCGGTCTCGCCGGGGAAGCCGACGATGAAGTTGGACCGGGCGCCGGCCTGCGGGGCCTTGGAGCGGATGGTGTCCAGGAGTTCCAGGAAGCGGTCGGTGTCACCGAAGCGGCGCATGGCGCGCAGCACGCCGGGGGCGGAGTGCTGGAAGGACAGGTCGAAGTACGGCGCGACCTTCGGAGTCGAGGTCAGGACGTCGATCAGGCCGGGTCGCATCTCGGCGGGCTGGAGGTAGCTGACCCGGATGCGCTCGATGCCGTCGACGTCGGCGAGCTCGGGCAGCAGCGTCTCCAGCAGGCGGATGTCGCCGAGGTCCTTGCCGTACGAGGTGTTGTTCTCGGAGACCAGCATGACCTCCTTGACGCCCTGCTCGGCCAGCCAGCGGGTCTCGCCCAGCACGTCGGAGGGGCGGCGGGAGATGAAGGAGCCGCGGAAGGACGGGATGGCGCAGAAGGTGCACCGGCGGTCGCAGCCGGAGGCCAGCTTCACCGAGGCGACCGGGCTGGTGCCGAGCCGGCGGCGCAGCGGGGCGCGCGGTCCGGAGACCGGGGCGACGCCGTCCGGGAGGTCGGCGGGCGCCGGGGCGATCTCCTGCGCGTGCCCGGGCAGGGCCACCGCGGCGTCCTGCCGTTCGGCGGGGCTGATCGGGAGGAGCTTGCGCCGGTCGCGCGGGGTGTGGGAGGCGTGGATACCGCCGTTGAGGATGGTCTGGAGGCGGTCGGAGATGTCGGCGTAGTCGTCGAATCCGAGGACTCCGTCCGCCTCCGGCAGGGCCTCGGCGAGGTCCTTGCCGTAGCGCTCGGCCATGCAGCCGACCGCGACGACGGCCTGGGTCCTGCCGTGATCCTTCAGATCATTGGCTTCGAGGAGGGCATCGACGGAGTCCTTCTTGGCGGCTTCGACGAAGCCGCAGGTGTTGACGACGGCGACATCCGCGTCGGAGGCGTTCTCGACGAGCTCCCAGCCGTCCGCTGCCAAGCGGCCTGCAAGCTCCTCCGAGTCCACCTCGTTACGGGCGCAGCCAAGCGTGACGAGGGCGACGGTACGGCGTTCGGGCATGGAATCAAGACTACTTCGTTGCGGCGGGCCCCCCGCCGCGCAGGGTTCCCCGCTACCCGCAGTCACCTTCACCCACGCGAAGACACGACGCGCGTCCGGTGGCAGGACGGCGGCCGGTGCGGTGGGGAGCACGACGAGCGGCCGGCCGAATGGCGGTGACCGGTGGGTACGGAACACGACGAGCGCCCGGCAGCGGGGCCGGGCGCTCGTCGTGATCGGGTGGTGTGTGCGGTCGTGCGGGAGGCGGGGCGTGCTCAGCCCGCCTCGGGGTCGCCCTTCGCGTAGGAAAGTCGCTCGACCTGTCCGGGTTCGAACTGGTCCTCGACTTTCTTGCCGTTCACGAAGAGATCGATGGATCCGGCGTTTCCGAGCACGAGGTCGACACGCTCCTCGTCCTGGAACGTCTTCGACTGGCCCTGGAGAAGGAGTCCGTCGAAGAGGATCTGCCCGCTGTGGTCCTTGGCGGAGATCCAGCTCTTGCCGTCGGTGGCGCTGAGCTTGACCGTCACCTTGTCCAGCGGAGCCGCGGCGATGGCGCTCTCCGACGGCACGGGCTTGGGGTCGGCGGGCTTGGTGGGGGTCGGTTTGGCCGTGGCCTTCTGGGGCGTGGAGCCCTCGGCCACGTGTGCGGTGCTGGTTCCCTCGTCCTCACCGTTGAAGAGGGTGAAACCGACGAAACCGACGACGGCGACGATGGCCGCGACCATGGCCGCAGTCCAGTTGGGCCGCCGGGGTTCCGACCGGATGCGTTCCGCTTCGAAGAGCGGAGCCGCGGGCGTGGGCACAGGACGGCCGCCGTGTTCGGCGTCGTACTGCTGGACCAGCGGTTCCGGATCGATGCCGATCGCGCGGGCGACGGTACGGATGTGACCGCGTGCGTAGACGTCGCCGCCGCAGCGCGAGAAGTCGTCGTCCTCGATCGCGTGCACCATGGGGATGCGCACCCGGGTGGAACCGCTGACTTCGTCGACCGTCAGACCTGCGGCGATTCGAGCCTGCTGAAGCACACGACCGATCGAAGGCCGGTCGTCTTCGGGGGAGTTGCCGATGGACACGGGGGCGCCTTTCGAGCGTGAGCCACCTGCTGGATGTTCAGTCTAGGGGGGGTGCGAAAGGGTGGGGCAACCGGGCGCGACGACTTGTACGCCATCGGGTCCGCCGGACAACCCCTTGGGCTGTATGGCGGGAGCGGCCACGGCCGCACCCTCCACTTGAACTTGACGTACGACCGGGCGGAACGGTTGCCCCCTCGTCGGGGGAAGAGGATTCGCGATGCTTCCGTGACCGTCAGGGAGCTGTTTCCCCGCGGATCAGGGCCAACACCCCGTCGAGCTCGTCGGGCTTCACCATCACGTCTCGGGCTTTCGATCCCTCGCTGGGGCCGACGATGTTCCGTGACTCCATCAGGTCCATGAGCCTTCCGGCCTTGGTGAAGCCGACCCTCAACTTGCGCTGGAGCATCGAGGTGGAGCCGAACTGCGTGGAGACGACGAGTTCCGCGGCCTGGCAGAGCAGGTCCAGGTCGTCGCCGATGTCCTCGTCGATCTCCTTCTTCTGCTTCGTCCCGACCACCACGTCGTCGCGGAAGACGGGGGTCATCTGGTCCTTGCAGTGCTGGACGACGGCGGCCACCTCCTCCTCCGTGACGAAGGCGCCCTGCATACGGGTCGGCTTGTTCGCGCCCATCGGCAAGAACAGACCGTCACCCTTTCCGATGAGCTTCTCCGCGCCCGGCTGGTCCAGGATGACCCGGCTGTCCGCGAGCGAGGAGGTCGCGAACGCCAGCCGGGAGGGCACGTTGGCCTTGATCAGTCCGGTGACGACGTCGACCGAGGGCCGCTGCGTCGCGAGCACCAGGTGGATACCGGCGGCCCGGGCCAACTGGGTGATGCGGACGATCGAGTCCTCCACGTCACGCGGCGCGACCATCATCAGGTCCGCCAGCTCGTCGACGATGACCAGCAGGTACGGGTACGGGGAGAGCTCCCGTTCGCTGCCCTCGGGCGCCTTCACCTTGCCGTCGCGCACCGCGTGGTTGAAGTCGTCGATGTGCCGGAAGCCGTACGCGGCGAGGTCGTCGTAGCGCAGGTCCATCTCCCGCACCACCCACTGGAGCGCCTCGGCCGCCTTCTTCGGGTTGGTGATGATCGGTGTGATCAGGTGCGGGATGCCCTCGTACGCGGTCAGCTCGACCCGCTTGGGGTCGACGAGGACCATGCGTACGTCGTCCGGGGTGGCCCGGACCATGACCGACGTGATCAGGCAGTTGATGCAGGACGACTTTCCGGAGCCGGTCGCCCCCGCGACCAGCACGTGCGGCATCTGCGCGAGGTTGGCCATCTCGTAGCCGCCCTCGACGTTCTTGCCGAGCGCGACCAGCATCGGGTGATCGTCCTCGGCCGCGTCCGCGAGCCGCAGTACGTCTCCCAGGTTGACCATCTCGCGGTCGGAGTTGGGAATCTCGATACCGACCGCCGACTTGCCGGGGATCGGCGAGATGATCCGGACGTCCGGGCTGGCGACGGCGTAGGCGATGTTCTTGGTGAGCGCGGTGATCCGCTCGACCTTCACCGCGGGGCCGAGCTCCACCTCGTACCGGGTGACCGTCGGGCCCCGGGTGAAGCCGGTGACGGCCGCGTCGACCTTGAACTCCGTGAAGACGTTGGTCAGCGAGGCGACGACCGCGTCGTTGGCCGCGCTCCGCGTCTTGCCGGGGCCGCCGCGCTCCAGCAGGTCGAGCGAGGGCAGCGAGTACGTGATGTCGCCGGAGAGCTGGAGCTGCTCCGCCCGGGCGGGCAGCGGCCGGGTCTGCTCCGGAGCGGGCTTGGTCAGGTCCGGTACGCCGGCGGGCGGGGCACCGGCGGGCCTGCGGTTGGTCCGCTCCTTGCCCGCGTCCTCGGCGGGACGGGCTCCGCGCGCGCCGGGAACCGGGCTGCCGGTCCGCTCGCGCTCACCGGTGCGGTCCCGTTCGGCGGTGCGGTCCGGATCGGCGGTGCGTTCCCGGTCGCCGAACACCCCCTGGGTGAGGTCGGCGACGACGGGAGAGGGCGAGATGCCGTTGAGCACCGCCCCGTCCAGCGCGGCGGCGGCAGCCGCGGCGACGTCGACGGCGTCCATCGGCCGGTTCGTACCGGGCTGCGGCGTCTGGCGCCGAGGCCGGCGACGCCGGGCCAGCGCCTCGGCCTCCGCGTCGTCAGCGTCGAACACCCCTTCGGTGCCGCGCCCGGGGGCTCGGCGCGTCCGGCCGGGCAGCGCCTCGCGCCACTGGTCGTCGTACCGCTCGTCGTCCGCGTCACGCCCGTAGCCGTCCTCCGGCTCCGCCGGCGCGTCCACGATGCCCAGCTTCGTCCCGAGCAGCCGGAGCCGCTGCGGAATCGCGTTGACGGGCGTGGCCGTCACGACCAGAAGCCCGAAGATCGTCAGCAGGAGCAGCAGCGGAACGGCGAGGACCTCTCCCATGGCGAAGACGAGCGGGGTGGAAGCGCCCCAGCCGATCAGACCACCCGCGTCCTGTATGGCCTCCGTGCCCGCACCGCGTCCCGGGCTGCCACAGGCGATGTGGACCTGCCCGAGGATGCCGATGACCAGCGCCGAGAGGCCGATGACGATCCGTCCGTTGGCCTCGGGCCGCTGCGGATAGAGGATCAGCCGGACGGCGATGGCACCCAGCAGTATCGGCACGAGGAGGTCGAGGCGGCCGAACGCCCCGGTCACCAGCATCTCGACCAGGTCACCGACGGGTCCGCGCAGGTTCGACCAGGTGCCCGCGGCGACGATCAGCGCGAGGCCCAGCAGCAACAGCGCCAGCCCGTCCTTGCGGTGGGCCGGGTCGAGCCCCTTGGCGCCACGCCCTATCGAGCGGAACAGCGCGCCGACGCCGTGTGCCGTGCCGAGCCAGACGGCGCGCACCATCCGGTACACCCCGTTGGTGGGGGACGCGGCGGGCTTCGGCGCGGGCCTCTTGGCCGCCGCCTTCTTGACCGGCACCCTGCGCGGGGGTGCCGCTTTCCCGGCCGGCGCCTTTTTGGCGGGCGCGGCTTTTCTCGCCGGCCCCGGTGTACGGCCGACGCTCTTCGCGGTGCCCGCCGAGCTCTGGGAACCCTTGCCGGACGTACGTGAGGCCATGGGCCGAGGTTACCGGTGTCGACGCGTCGGGACACGTGCCCGTCGGGTTCACCCGACCGTGTCGGCTTGCGGAGGTGGAAAACTGACGCCGCCTCACCGCCGCGTGAGGGTGCGGAATCGCGCGCGGGCAGCGGCGGGCGCCCTGACGACGCCGGTTCCGTGCCATCGGTTCGCGTAGTCGGTTCCGCGGGGGCGGTAACGCGTCGCCTGTTGTGCGTCCGGCGGTTCCGCCACGGCCGTCGATTCCGCGACGGCTGCTCCGTCGTCGTCAGTTCTGCGCCGGCAGGATGCCGGTGGCGCCGTTCGTACCGGGTTCCAGGGCGTCGAGCGCCCGCCGCAGACCCGTCAGCTTGCGTTCGAGGTGCGCCGCCGTGGCCACGGCGGCGGCGTCCGCGGACTCGTCGTCCAGCTGCTTGGAGAGCGCTTCGGCCTGCTCCTCCACCGCGGCGAGACGTGCGGAGAGTTCGGCCAGGAGCCCGGCCGGTTCCCTGTCCTCACCGGAACGCCCGCCGTCGAGCTGGGCCCGCAGCAGGGCAGCCTGCTCGCGCAGTTTGCAGTTCTTCATGTACAGCTCGACGAAGACCGACACCTTGGCGCGCAGCACCCAGGGGTCGAACGGCTTCGAGATGTAGTCGACGGCACCTGCCGCGTATCCGCGGAAGGTGTGGTGCGGGCCGTGGTTGATCGCCGTGAGGAAGATGATCGGGATGTCCCGTGTCCGCTCGCGGCGCTTGATGTGCGCCGCCGTCTCGAAGCCGTCCATTCCCGGCATCTGGACGTCGAGCAGAATGACCGCGAAGTCGTCCGTGAGCAGCGCCTTGAGCGCTTCCTCCCCTGACGATGCCCGCACCAGCGTCTGATCCAGCGCAGAGAGGATGGCCTCCAGCGCCAGCAGATTCTCCGGCCGGTCATCGACCAGGAGGATCTTGGCCTTCTGCATCATGGCCCGCCCTCCTCATCCCGGCGTCGCACCGGGTGCCGCCCCAGGGGACGGCTCCGTATCGCCGTCCGTCTTGTGCCGGTCATCGTAGCCGCACCCCGGCCGCCGCCACACCCTGTCACCGCGATGTCACTGTGCACACAACAAGAACGCGGCGGGAGTTCGGAAGGTTCCCGGCCGAGGGGCCTCTCCCCGCTCCCCGGAGAGAATCTCCTCGCGTTCTCCAGGAAGCCGGAGCGCGAGCGGCGCGGGGAGCCCGACCGGGCGGGGTGCCCCGCGGCACCCCGCCGTACCCGTGTCACTCCCCGCGCATCCACCTCTCCATGACGCCGAGCAGGTAGTCGGGGTCGACCGGCTTGGTGACGTAGTCGGAGGCACCGCAGTCGAGCGCCTTCTCCTTGTCGCCCTTCATGGCCTTCGCGGTCAGCGCGACGATCGGGAGGGCGGCGAACTGGGGCATCCGCCGGATGGCGGTCGTCGTCGCGTACCCGTCCATCTCCGGCATCATGATGTCCATCAGCACGACCGCCACGTCGTCGTGCTGCTCCAGCACTTCGATCCCCTCGCGGCCGTTCTCCGCGTAGAGCACCGAGAGTCCGTGCTGTTCGAGGGCGCTGGTGAGGGCGAAGACGTTGCGGATGTCGTCGTCGACGATCAGGACCTTCTCGCCGCGGAACCTGAACGACCGCCGCGCTTCGGGCGCTTGTGTCCCCTGGACCCAGTCCTCCTGCGCGGCGTTCTCCGCGGCCGGGCCCGCCCCGGCGTGTCGAAAGAAGGCATGGCTGTCCCGTCCTCTTGGGTCTTGAGGTCGTCCCCGCTGGTGGGACGAGGT
>NZ_JBSFVR010000278.1:0-10081 GCF_053592415.1 Streptomyces sp. NPDC002690
CCTCGCCGACCCTGACGGGAACAGCTGCGTCGTACGCGTCACGGGGCGCCTGCAGCCGGGCGTGCTGACCGGCCATGACGTCCTGTGCGCGGTGGTGCTGCTCTCCGCGGACTTCGTCGACGCCCGGCTCGGCTTCCACCTCCTGCCGGCGGACCTGGACCACTGGGAGCGGGAGCTGACCGGCCTGGTGCCGGGCGGGACCGCGTCCCTCGGCGGGGACGGCGCACCGGGGCTCGGCATCCACGCCCACGAGGACGGCAGTTGGCTGTCGATCGAGGTCGACGACCCGGATCGCCTGACGGCCCAGTGGGGAACGCGGCCCCGGGACGGCTGGATCGCCGAGCACCGGGAGCGCTTGGAGCGGGTCCGGGCGACGTGGCCGCGCGAGGTCGTCGAGACCTCGCCGGGCTCCTACGCGTGGAGCCCCGGCCGAAGGCGGTAACCCCCGGCCGGGGTCCGGACGAACGAAGCCGGGGCCCCGCACTTCCGAGAGTGCGGGGCCCCGGCTTCGCGGGATTTCGGGCGGCGGGTCAGGCGGCCTCGACGGCTGCCTTCTCGACCGGGGCGGAGCCTGCCTCGTCCTTGCCTTCGGCCGGGCGGACGAGGCCCGGGATGAACGCGGCGACGGCGGCGGCGATCAGGGCCACGGCGCAGCCGACCGTCAGGCCGACGCGGAAGCCGTTCTCGGAGGCGAGGGAGTGGCCGCCGAGGTTGATGGTCATCTGGGCGAGGACCACACCGATGACGGCGGAGCCGATGGTCGTGCCGAGCGAGCGCATCAGGGTGTTGAACCCGTTGGCGGCGGCGGTCTCGGAGATCGGGACCGAGCTCATGATCAGGGCGGGCATCGCGCCGTAGGCGAGGCCGACACCGCTGTTGATGACGATACCGACGATCATCAGGCCCCAGGCGGAGCCCATGAGGACGAGGGAGAGGCCGTAGCCGGCGGAGATGACGAGCGCGCCGAGGACGAGCGCGATCTTCGGGCCGCGGGCGTTGATCAGCTTTCCGCCGAGCGGCGAGACGATCATCATCATCACGCCACCGGGGGCCATCCAGAGGCCGCACGCCAGCATCGACTGACCCAGGCCGTAGCCGGTGGCCTCGGGGAACTGGAGGAGCTGGGGGGCGATCAGCATGAAGGAGTACATGCCGACGCCGACCAGGATCGAGGAGATGTTGGTCATGAGGACGCGCGGGCGGGCGGTGGTCCGCAGGTCGACCAGCGGGTCACGGGTGCGGAGCTGGTAGTAGCCCCAGGCGCCCAGGGCGACGACCGCCAGGGCGAACAGGCCGAGAGTGGTGCCCGAGCCCCAGCCCCAGTCGGCGCCCTTGGAGATCGCGAGCAGCAGGGAGACGAGGCCGATGGCCAGCCCGATCGCTCCGGGTGCGTCGAACCGCTGGCCCTTGGCACCGGCCGGGACGTCGGGAACGAAGGTGTAGATCAGCACGGCGACGATCAGCGCGAGTGCGGCGGAGCCCCAGAACAGGACGCGCCAGCTGGTGTACTCGGCGACGGCGGCGGAGATCGGCAGGCCGAGCGCGCCGCCGATGCCCATGGAGGCGCTGACCAGGGCGATCGAGCCGCTGAGCTTCTCGGTGGGGACCACGTCACGGAGCAGCGCGATACCGAGCGGCACCATGCCCATGCCCATGCCCTGGAGACCACGGCCGACGATCATCGGCACGATGGAGGAGGACAGCGCGCAGACGACGGAGCCGACGATCAGCGGGACCGCGCACGCCAGGAGCATCCGGCGCTTGCCGAGGAGGTCGCCGAGGCGGCCGGTGACCGGCACGCACACGCCCGCGACGAGCAGCGTGACCGTGATCACCCAGGCCGTGTTCGAGGACGAGGTGTTCAGGATCTGGGGGAGCTCCGCGATCAGCGGGGTGACCAGGGTCTGCATGATCGCGGCGGCGGTGCCGGCGAGGGCCAGCGTGGTGATCACGCCGCCTGTGCGGGCCGTGGGCTGGGGGGCGTCCATAACGCGATTCCTCGATGGGTCGGGACGGGAGGTCCGGGACGAAAATCGGGCGGGCTGGAGCGGGGCGGGGCACAGTGGAGCATCATGCATGCCCATTGCATTATGCATGTGATGTGCTTGATGCACACCCTGTGCCAAGATGGAGCCCCGGGCCGTGTCCGACCATGGGCGTCGGATCACCGGGCGATGTCCGGTGCGGTGCGTCGCGGCGCGGAGGTTCGCCCGCGTACGGGATGCACACGGGCGATCCGACAACGCCGCGAGGTGTCGCGCCGGGCGCCGACCGCACGACGGGACGGGGCGGACACGGCCCGGTCACCCCGGGGCGACGCCACACCGGCCCGGCAGGAAACCGCAGGAAGTTGGAGGCATCGCACCCATGGACAGGGCCGTCGAGCACGTCGAGTACGAGCAGATGCTACTCAGCCGCCACGGGCTCCTGAACCACCGGAAGGGCCGGCGCGAGGACGGCGTCCTGGAGCGCAGCGCGTACATCCTGCTCAGCCGCATCCGCGTTCAAGGTCCCATGTCCATCGGGGAGTTGAGCGAGGCGTTCGACCTCGACGTCTCGACGCTCAACCGCCAGACCAGGGCGGCCATGCACGCCGGACTCGTGCAGCGCATCCCCGACCCGGCGGGCGGGATGGCCCGGAAGTTCCGCATCACCGCCGAGGGCGGCCGGATACTCGACGAGGAACGCGAGGGGACGATCGCCTCCCTGGGCCGGGTCATGGTCGACTGGCCGAGCGAGGACGTCGCCGCCTTCGCCGGCTACCTCCGCCGCTTCAACACCGACCTCGAACGCCTCGGCGGAAGGCCCTGGCCGAGGCCGTGAGCGCGTCGGCCGGGGGGCGCGGAGCCCTTCGGGCCGCCGGGCTCACGGCCTCCGGCCCGGGCCCGCCGGGAAGTCCCTGGCCTTGATCTTCGCCATCCGCCCGTCGGGGTGGTGCCACACGATGCCCTCGCACCCGTCGGCCGAGGCCAGCGCGCGTACGCGAGCGCGGATTCCCTCGAACGTCAGCTCCACCACGTCGAGTTGCTCGGCCGTGGCGTGCTCGACCAGCCGGTGCGTACCGCTGCGCTCGGGGTTCCCGTTGATCCTCGGCCCGATCAGCTCGTACGTCCCCGGGGGCCACTCCTGCCCTCCGCCCCCGGCCAGCGCCTCCGCGTGGAACTTCGCGAACGACGACCGCGCGACCGGCTCCCAGCCGACCGTCTTCCCGGTGGCCGGATCCGTGGACAGCGGTACGAACTCCGGGGGCGCGTCCCGGCCCGGCCGCACCTCGCGCCGCGCCCACCAAGCCCCCGCCTCGTCCGTCCGCACGCACGTACCGTCGTACTTGCGCGTGGCCACGCCCTCTCCGGCGAGCACCCAGCCGCAGCCGACCGTCACTTCGGGAAGTACGCCCGCCGGGCGGCTCGCGAAGTCGCGCAGGAACAGTGTGGGAATCTTCCGCATCGCCCCATGGTGCGGCTCGACCGGCCCCGACGCAGCCGAATTTCACCGGAGCCGGATGTCGTCACGGCAGTCGGTCACCCCGCTCCGGCGCCCGGTCCCACCCCGCCGTCGATGAGGCGCCGCAGCTTCGTCTTACCGGGCGTACGGGGCACGCACTCCGGCGAGTTCGGCGGGTGGGCGTAGGCATCGGCCCGCGCCCCCGACATGCTGTCCACCTCCGACACCAGCACGGCCCGGCCGAGGATGGCCTGATCGCAGTCCACACAGATCATCGGAGCCTCCGCCATTCCTCGGCCAGACGCGACGCGGCGGCGCAGCGTTCGCTTGCGCGGCAGGTCGGGCACTGGATGGTATGCGTCAGATAGGCACGATATGCGGCATCGGGCTCCGCCGCGCGAGGTCCCTCACTTCGTTTGGTCACGTAGGGATTCGGCATCCGGAGGGTGCCTGGATTCGGGTCGGGGCGGGATGGCCGAAACCCTGTCCGCGCGGCAGCCCTCGCCGACGACGCGGCAGCGGCTCGCCGGACACACCGGTGATCACGTGCCGCCGCAGCGATCAGGTACTGCGACGATTGCGGGACTCCGCCGACTTGAGTGCGTTTGTCCCGTCGCGCCCCATCACCGGCCCCGACCCCTCTCCCAGGGTCGGAGCCGCGATGGGAATGGGTGCCCGGAGCCGGACTCGAACCGGCACGCCCCCGAGGGGCAGCGAGGTTTAAGCTCGCCGTGTCTGCGTTCCACCACCCGGGCTGGCGCGCGGCTCCGCGTCGGGACTCGACCCTATCGGGGGGCACCCCCCACCAGCGGCGCAGTAGCGCGATGTTGTCTTATTTTATTGATCGCTTGATGGTGCGTCAGACCATGTCCCGGGGTCATGACCATGCACCCGACCCGATCATGGTCCCTCTCCCCGGCGAACGGGATTGACGGAAAGTCGCCGCACTCTTACGGGCGAATCCGCCGGACCTCCACCACCGTTCGCCAGGGCCTCGCCACCCCTGTCCCTCCCCCGGTCAGCCGGTCATGTCGTCCACGCGTCGTTGACACAGCGCAAGGCCGGCTTCCGGGTGAGGGCCTCCGGGTCGTCGAGGCGGGCTCCGGTGACACGGAAGACGGTGGTCTCGCCCGGCAGCAGGGTCATGAGCATGTCGTCCACCCGGGCCGCCGGGTCCAGCCGGTCCGGGAAGAGCGCGAGGTCGCGCAGGAGGGTGTGGGCCGTCACCCGCACCTCGTAACCGGCGGGGTCGTGCGGGTCCGGGGTGACGGTGGCCGTCCAGCGGGCCGGGGGCAGGTCCACGGCGGGGTCCTCCGCGTAGAACTCCACGGTCCGCACCTCCCCGAGCCGCACCGTCAGCAGCTCGCGCGCGGGATCGGAGGGGGTGGCGACGGACGGCGGGAGGGGTACGCGGGTGACGTCCCGGGCGGCCGTGGCGACGGGCAGCCGCTCCTCGGCCAGCACCGTGCCGTCGAGCGCGTGCCGGGTCAGGTGGAGGGTGCCGTCCCAGGGTTCGGCGGCGTCGTTGACGAGGTGGAGGGTGGCGTCGCGCAGGACGGCGAGGCGGTCGGCGTAGACCGAACGCAGGGCGTACCAGAGAGGTTTGCGGCGGCCGTCGCCGTCGAGGGCGGACCAGGAGACGACCGGCCAGCAGTCGTTGAGCTGCCAGACGATCGCACCCATGCAGTACGGGGTGTTCGAGCGGAAGTGCCGGATACCGAAGGCGACGGCGCGGGCCTGGTTGAGCTGGGTGAGCCAGTGCCAGTCGTCGAAGGAGGCGGCGCCGGTACCTCCGGGCTGCGGGAGGTGGTCGCCGAGCCCTCGCAGCAGCTTGGCGTCGCCGTCCTCGGCTTTCTGGTGGTGGGCCACGTACGGTGCGCCGGGCGCGAGTTCGCCGCTGATCGCGCGCCGGAGGGTGGCGTACGCGGGCGGGCCCTGGAAGCCGAACTCGGCGACGAAGCGGTGCGCGTGGTCGGCGTAGTGGCGGTAGTCGACCCGGTTCCACACGTCCCAGAGGTGGACCGTGCCGAGGGTGGGTTCGTTGGGCGGAAGGTCGGGTGACCCGGAGTAGGGCGAGCCGGGCCAGTACGGGCGGGTGGGGTCGAGTTCGGCGCAGATCGCGGGGAGCAGCTCGTGGTAGTAGCCGTACCCCCAGGTGCGGCTCCCCAGCTCCTTGGCCCAGCCCCAGTCGGCGTGGCCCTCCAGATTCTCGTTGTTGCCGCACCACAGGACGAGCGAGGGGTGCGGGGCGAGGCGGGCGACGTTCTCGCGGGCCTCGGCCGCGACCTCGTCGTGGATCGGCTGTTCCTCGGGGTAGGCGGCGCAGGCGAAGGGGAAGTCCTGCCAGACCAAGAGGCCCTTCTCGTCGGCGAGTTCGTAGAAGTCGTCGCTCTCGTAGAGGCCGCCGCCCCAGACCCGGACAAGGTTGACCCCGGCGGCGACGGCTTCGTCGAGCCGGTCGGAGAGGTGCTGCCGGGTGATGCGGGACGGGAAGCAGTCGTCGGGAATCCAGTTCACGCCCCGGACGAACACCGGCTCGTCGTTGACGGCGATCCGGAACGCCTCCCGCTCCAGCGCGACCGTGCGGAAGCCGGTCCTGCCCTGCCGGACGTGGGCGCCGAGCCGGACCTCGACGGCGTAGAGCGGCTGTTCGCCGTGGCTGTGCGGCCACCACCGTTCGGCCTGCGGTACGGGCACCACGAGGGTCGCTTCCGTCGCCCCTGCGGGGACGGTGAACGTGTGTAGCTTGCCCGCGACTTCGGCCGTGGCGGTGAGTGTTCCGCCGCCGTCGCCCCCCGCGCCCCGGCGGTCCACCGTCAGGGTCACCGAGAGCCTCGGCACGCCGTCCGGATCCACGTCGCCGAGCAGCTTCACCCCGGCGATCCGGGGGCCGGTCCAGCTCTCCAGCGCGGCAGGGCGCCAGATGCCGGAGGTGACCAGGGTCGGGCCCCAGTCCCAGCCGAAGTTGCAGGCCATCTTCCGGATGAAGGCGTACGGCTCCGTGTAGGCGCCGGGGCGGTCGCCGAGCCGTTCGCGGAGTGCTTCCGCGTAGGCGTACGGGGCGGTGAAGCGGACTTCCAGGGTGTTGTCGCCCTCGCGGAGCAGATGTTCGGCGGGGAAGCGGTAGGAGCGGTGCTGGTTGGCGGTGCGGCCGAGTTCGGTGCCGTTCAGGGTGACGGTGGCGACGGTGTCGAGGCCGTCGAAGCAGAGGTCGGCGGGGTCCGCACCGGCGGCGGCGTGGTGGAAGGTGGTGCGGTACGTCCAGTCGGTGCGGCCGATCCAGCCGAGCCGCTTCTCGTTGTCGTCCAGGTACGGGTCGTCGATGAGCCCGGCGGCGAGCAGGTCGGTGTGGACGCAGCCGGGGACGGTGGCGGGGATGCCGCCGGCCGGGAAGGTCAGCGGGACGGGCCCGTCCGGGCGCAGCGTCCAGCCTTCGGCGAGGGGCAGTCGGTGGAGGGTCACGCGCTGATCCTTCCGCAGTCGGGGAGTCCGGCACAGGCCACGAAGTGATCTTCCTCCGCCTCGCGCAGCAGCCCGGCGGAGCCGTCGGTCTCCGCCGCGCCCCGGTGGTACGCGCAGCTCTCCACCGGCTCCGGCGGGTCCCAGGGGGTGTTGAGCCGGGGCACGGCGGCCAGCAGGGTCCGGGTGTACGGGTGCAGGGGGTTGCCGAACACCTTCTGGGTGTCGCCTCGTTCGACGACCCGGCCCCGGCGGAGCACCACGGTCCGTTCGGCGAGGTAGGTGCCGAGGGAGAGGTCGTGGGTGATGTAGAGGACGCCGAGTCCGCGTTCCTTCAGTCCGGCCAGCAGGTTGAGGACGTCGATGCGGGTGGACGCGTCGAGCATGCTGGTGATCTCGTCGGCGACGAGGAAGCTGAGATCGAGCAGGAGGGCGCGGGCGATGAGGAGGCGCTGCAGCTGACCGCCGCTGAGCTGGTGCGGGTAGCGGCCCAGTACCTGCCCGGGGTCGAGGCGTACGTCGGTCACGGCCTTCTCGACGCGGTCGGTCCACTCCCGGTCGGGGACGCCGGGGTGGTAGGCGCGGCGGATCATGTCGAAGACGCGGTCGGCCTTGAAGACGGGGTTGTAGCAGGAGAAGGGGTCCTGGAAGACGCCCTGGACGCGGCGGTAGAAGTCCTTGCCCGGGCGGACGGGGGCGCCGTCCAGGGTGAGGCTGCCGCCGGAGATCTGGGTGAGGCCGAGGATCATGCGGCCGATGGTGGACTTGCCGCTGCCGCTCTCACCGATGAGGGAGACGACTTCGCCGGGCGCCGCGTCGAAGGAGACCCGGTCGACGGCGGTGACGGAGCCGCCGCCGAAGGCGCCCGCGCGGTAGGTCTTGGTGACTCGGTCGAGGGTCAGCATCATGCCTTCCAGCACGCGACGGAGTGACGGGGGGCGATCTCCACGACCGGCGGCTCCTCGGCGCATCCGGCGTCGGCGAGCGGGCAGCGGTCGCGGAAGCGGCAGCCGGCCGGCGGGTCGAGGAGCGAGGGCGGGGAGCCGGCGATGCCGCTGAGCGGGCGGTCCCGGTGGCGGACGCCGACCTCGGGGAGCGAGCCGAGGAGCATCCGGGTGTACGGGTGGCGGGGCTCGGAGGTCAGGACCCGGGTCGGCGCCTTCTCGGCGAGCTTCCCCGCGTACATCACCATGATCGAGTCGGCGATGTGCGAGGTCAGGGCCAGGTCGTGGGTGATGAAGAGCATGCTGGTGACGAGGCCCGCGTCGCGCAGTCCGGTGAGCGCGGTGACGACGGCCTTCTGGGTGGAGACGTCGAGGGCGGAGGTGACCTCGTCGGCGATGAGGACGGCGGGGTCGAGCAGCGTGGAGATCACCATGACGGTGCGCTGTTTCATGCCGCCGGAGAGCTCGATCGGGTAGCGGTCGAGGACATCTCGCTCCAGCCCCACCAGGTCGAGCCTGCGGTGGAGTTCGGCGGTGTCCACGCTCACCCCGCGCGAGGCGAGGAGTTCGCGGATCATGCGGCCGATGCGCCGGGTCGGGTTGAGGGCGCTCATCGAGTACTGCGGGACGAGCGAGATCCGGTGGAAGCGGAAGGCGTTCATCGCCCGGTCGTCGGCGATGGGCACGTCCTCGCCGTCGAGGGTGACGGTGCCGCCGGCGTGCCGCATCCGGCCGTCGAGCCGGATGAGGGACTTGCCGAGGGTGGTCTTGCCGCAGCCGGACTCGCCCGCCAGGCCCAGGATCTCGCCGTCGGCCACGTCGAAGCCGACGCCGTCCAGCGCCCGGACCTCGCCGCGCAGGGTGCGGTAGTGGACCCGCAGGTCGGTGACGGTCAGCGTCATGTGCTCAGGACTCCCTCAGCTTCGGGTTGAAGACCTCGTCGAGGCCGACGTTGGCGACGTAGAGCGCGCCGACGATGGCGGTGATCCCGGCGCCGGGCGGTACGAACCACCACCACATGCCGAGTTGGAGCGCGCTCCACTGCTGGGCGCTCTGGAGCATCAGGCCGAGCGAGACGCCACCGGTCGGTCCGAGGCCGATGAAGTCGAGCGAGGAGGCGATGAGGACGGAGCCGCCGAAGAGCAGGATGAACATCATGAAGAGGTAGGAGCTCATGTTGGGCGCGATCTCGCGGAACACGATCCGCCAGGTGCCGTTGCCGCTGAGCCGGGCCAGGTCCACGAACTCGCGGGTGCGCAGGGTGAAGGTCTGCGCCCGGATGGCGCGGGCCGCCCAGGGCCAGGAGGTGAGCCCGATGAACACGCCCTGTACGGGCACCGAGCGCACCCCGAGGTACGCGTTGATGATGAGGAGCACCGCGAGCGCCGGGATCACCAGCACCACGTTGGTGACCATGGTGAGGAGTTCGTCCAGCACCCCGCCCCGGTAACCGGCGAAGAACCCGACGAGCATCGCGACGACGGCGGCGATGGCCCCGCCGACCGCGCCGACCAGGAAGGTGGCGCGCAGCCCGTGCACGAACTGCGCGTACACGTCCTGGCCGAAGGTGGTGGTGCCCATCCAGTACGTGGAGTCGGGCGGCGCGGCCTGCGGGCCGCCGTAGGCGTTCGGGTCGGTGGTGTCCAGCAGCGGCGGGCCGAAGAGCCCGACGGCGAGGAGGAGGGCGACGACGGTGAAGCCGATGAGCAGCTTCGGGTTGCGGACGGCGTAGTGCAGGGTCTCGCGCGCGGGGCCGGCCGCCTTCCTCTCCAGGGGGGTCGCGTTCTCCAGGGGGGTGGCGGCGGGGCCGGTGTCGTTCCCGGCCGGTCCGGGCGGTGCGCTCATGACTGGCCTCCTGCCATGCCGGTACGGGTGCGGGGGTCCACGAGGACGTACACGACGTCGATGACGAAGTTGGCGATCAGCACGCCGATGACGATGAAGAGGAACGCGCCCTGGAGCAGGAAGAAGTCCTGGTTCTGGATGGCGGCGAGGATGAGCGAGCCGAGCCCGGGATAGGCGAAGACGATCTCGGTGACCAGCGCTCCCGCGACCAGCACACCCAATTGCAGCGCGAGACCCGTGACTTGGGGAAGCACCGCATTGCGGAACGCGTAGCGCCGGATGAGCCGCTGGGGTGCGCCGAGGGCGGAGAGGTACGAGGAGTAGTCGGACTCCAGCTCGTAGATGATCATGTTGCGCATGCCGATGGCCCAGCCGCCGAGCGCGACGAG
>NZ_JBSFVR010000279.1:0-10058 GCF_053592415.1 Streptomyces sp. NPDC002690
CGGGTGCCGTCGAGATCGATGTGTGGGTTGAGGGTGGAGAGGTGCAGGTGCGGTGCGATCGCGCGGTGATGGATGCCCCGGCCTGTCAGGCCGGGTGCCCCACCGCGTTTCGTGTGCCGTGCTCGTCGTGCCCCCGTCGTGCCCGCGTCACCAGGCCGTCGCGGACGTGGTGCCCGACGAGGAGGGCTTCTCCCCGGGCAGCAGGATCCACAGCGCCAGATAGACCAGGAACTGCGGACCGGGCAGCAGGCACGAGACCAGGAAGATGACGCGCATGGTCGTCGCGGAGGTACCGAAGCGCTGTGCCAGCGCCGCGCACACTCCGCCGATCATGCGTCCGTCGCGGGGGCGAACCAATCCGGCCATGGTGGACTCCTCGGTGAACCGTCCGGGGAGCAGCCGCTGCGGTGCTCCCGATGTATCCATGGTCGCTCCACCACCGGGAAGGGGCCTCCCTCTACGGTGCGACCCCGACCCTGGTAATCGTCGGGGTCACGCCCTGAGGGGTCTCGTCGGTCCGCTCCGCGCCTCCGGGCGCGGAGTCGGGCCGGCGCCGCTGCCGCAGCCTGGACCGGACGAACGGCACCACCAGCAGGTGCGTCAGCAGCACGCCGGCCGTGTTCAGCAGCAGCGAGTCGATGTCGACCACCTGCCCGGGCACCCCGGTCTGCCCCAGCTCGATGGCGAGGGATATCAGGGCGCCCGCGGCGGTCGTCCGGACCAGCGACGCCCATGGGGAGACGGTGAGCCGCGCGTCGGCCATCGGCAGCAGGAACCCCAGCGGCGCCAGCAGCAGCAGTCCCGCGCCGATGCGCCGTACGGCGGCGGCCGGGCCGAGCGCGAGGTCCGCCTTGATGCCGTCCAGCGGTGTGAAGTTCGCGGCGGTGATCCAGGGGACGTCCAGGGGGCGAAGCGTCAGCCACCCGACGATCACGAGATGCGCGAGGAGAAGAGAGAACCCCACCACGCGGAACAGGGTGACGGCCTTACCGCCGGGACCTTGACGCACGCCCCCCTAGACGTCCTGCCACGAGGGAACGGTTCCGGGCAAACGGCGGGAAGTGGCGCAGACCACGAAACGCGCGCCCCCGCCACGCCCCAGGCGTCCCGCGCACCCCTACGCCCCCACCGGCCGCACAGCACCGCGCCGTGCGGCGGCCGGGCTCACCGGCCACGGGCGCCGCCGGGCCACGGGCGCCGGGCCACGGGCGGCGTCGGGCCATGGGCTCACCGGGGCGACGGCGTGCTCAGGGTCGGTACGTTCTGCGGCCGGGCCTTCGTCTCCTCCGTGCAGAGATATCCCCGCGGGGCGTAGTCGTCGCTCGGCCCGCCGAGCAGCACCCCGCCGCCGGTGACGAGCGTGCTCTCCTCCGCGAAGGTGCACACCACCTGGGCCAGCGCCTCGGCGGACAGGTCCTCCGGCTGGGCGCTCAGCCGCAGAGCGCCCGCGGGATCGTCGTCGGTGCCCTCCCCCACGGTCAGGTCCGAGGGGACGGCGGTGGTGAAACCGGCCCGGCGCTCGCCGGAGAGCGGCGTCTGCCGGATCTGCGCCAGCAGCGCCCGGGCCACACCCAGGCGGCCACCGCGCCGGTCGGCGTCCGCGATCGTCCGGTCCGCCGCCACCAGCTCCGACGCGCAGACCAGGTACACCCGCACCCGGTCGTCGGCCGCCTGCGCCCCGGAGCCCGTACCCGCCGTGCGGCACGGCACCCGGGAAGGGGCGGGCCCCGCGTCGACCGGCACCGAGGTGGACCGGATGCCGCACCCGGCGGCCAGCGCGGTGGCCGCCGCCACGAGGACCAGCGCGGTCAGCGGGCGGCGCCCGGCCCCCGGCCGCCGGGCCGGACGCGGATCACCGGACCCGGGCACGTCTTTCCGCACCGCGCGGCCGATACCCTGCCTCACGACTCCTCGCCGTCCGTGCCGTCGTCGGCACCGCGCACGTCGTTCGTGGCACTCTCGTCCTCGGCGTCGTCGGGGAGCCGCAGGACGAACACCGCGCCGTCCCCGTCGGGGGAGTTGGCGGCGGAGATGGTTCCGCCGTGGATGAGCGCGTTCTCCATGGCGATCGACAGCCCGAGACCACTGCCCTCGGAGCGCGGACGGGACGCGCTCGCCTTGTAGAACCGGTCGAAGACGTGCGGCAGCACGTCCTCGGGAATCCCCGGCCCGTGATCGCGTACCTCGATGACCAGTTCCTCACCCTCGGTGCGTACACGTACCCGCACCGGTGAACCACCGTGCTTGAGCGCGTTGCCGATCAGATTCGCCAGGATCACGTCGAGCCGGCGCGGGTCGAGCCGCACCATCATGCCGCGCTCCGCGTCCAGGTCCACCGCGTCCAGCCAGGCCCGGGCGTCGATGCAGGCGGTGACCTGGTCGGCGACGTCCACCGTGTCCAGGACCAGCCGGGCCGTGCCCGCGTCGAAGCGGGTGACCTCCATGAGGTTCTCCACCAGGTCGTTCAGCCGTCGGGTCTCGCTCACCACCAGATGCACGGCGGGCGCGATCATCGGGTCCAGGCTGTCGGCCTCGTCCTCCAGCACCTCGGCCACGGCGGTGATCGCGGTGAGCGGGGTGCGCAGTTCGTGCGACATGTCGGCGACGAACCGGCGGCTGGACTCCTCCCGCGCGCTCATGTCCGCGACCTTCTTCTCCAGCGAACCGGCTGCCCGGTTGAACGTCCTGGAGAGCTCGGCGAGTTCGTCCGTACCGGAGACCACCAGACGGGTGTCGAGCTTCCCCTCGCCCAGCTTGCGCGCCGCCTCGCCGAGCCGCTGCACCGGCCGCAGCACGGTCGTCGCCGCCGCCTGCGCGAGCAGCGCCGCGCCGATCAGCGCCAGCGTGGTGGCGATACCCAGCGACCAGGCGAGGGAGTTGAGGTCCTGGCGCTCCTGGTCCAGCGACTTCAGCATGTAGCCGGTCGGGCCGCCGCCGATGATCCGCGTCCCCGCCACCAGGTACGGCGTGCCGCCGATGCTCGTGCGCTGCCAGAACAGGTGGTACTGGTGCGAGTTGCCCGAGGTCAGCCGCTGCTGGGCGGACACCTGCCGCTCCAGCGAGCGGGGCACGTCCACCTTGGTGAAGGAGTCCAGGTCGGAGTAGCCGACGATCGGCTTCCCGCCGTCCCGTTCGTCCTCCAGCAGCACCGCGTAACCTGGCCCGCTGTCCGCCATCTGCACGGCCGCGGACTGGAGATCGTCCTTGGTCGGCTGCAACGGCAGTGCCGCCGCCCGGTTCTGCATCTGCCGCCGGAAGTCCCCCAGCGCCGCGTCCTGAGTACGCGTCAGCACCGCTTCGCGGTTCAGCCAGTACGCGATCCCCGACGCGGACACCGCCGCCGTCAGGGCCACCAGGCCGAACACCACGACCAGCCGCAGCCGCAGGCTGCTCCAGCGGAGTCCCGCACGGACTCCCCGCCCGGCACGTCCACTCACTGAGGCGAGTCCAGCCGGTAGCCCACGCCCCGCACCGTACGGATCAGGGTCGGCGAGGACGGCACGTCCTCCACCTTCGCCCGCAGCCGCTGCACGCACGCGTCCACCAGACGCGAGTCGCCGAGGTAGTCGTGCTCCCACACCAGTCGCAGCAACTGCTGCCGGGACAGGGCCTGTCCGGGCCTGCGGCTCAGCTCCAGGAGCAGCCGCAGCTCGGTCGGGGTCAGCTGGAGGTCCGCCCCGTCCTTGGTGACCGTCATCGCGGAACGGTCGATGACCACGTTTCCGAAGGTCGCCGAGTCCGTCGACTCCCGCTCCCCGCGCCGGAGTACCGCGCGGATGCGCGCGTCCAGCACCCGGCCCTGCACCGGCTTCACCACGTAGTCGTCGGCGCCCGACTCCAGCCCCACCACCACGTCGATGTCGTCGCTGCGCGCGGTCAACAGGATGATCGGCAGCTGGTCGGTGCGGCGGATGCGCCGGCAGACCTCGAAACCGTCGATGCCCGGCAGCATCACGTCGAGCACGACCAGGTCGGGCCGCTGCTCCCGGAGGAGGTTCAGGCCGTCCTCTCCCGTCGCCGCGGTGGCCACTCGGTGGCCCTGGCGTGACAGCGAGAGTTCGAGAGCCGTGCGGATGGCGTCGTCGTCCTCGATCAGCAACAGGAAAGGCACGGACGCCATTCTGTCCCATGGGGTGCCCCAGTTCGACCGCCGGGAGGCACTTCGGTCGCGTGAGTGGCCCCGGACAACACTTGGTTGTGACGGTTACGACCCCACGAGGCCTGTGACAGCTCTGTGACAGTCGGCGGACAGTGGCGTGAAACTGCGCGGCCAGACTCAATGGCACACGGTTCGAACGGACTCCACCGACGGGGAGGCGCACGATGAACGCACTGCGACTGCAACGCACCAGCTCAAGCGCGGTTGTCACGCGTCTCCACGACATCGGACGGGGTCCGGACAAGTCCGGTGCGGTGAACGGGCGGGGGTGCGTTCGCAGCACCGGGCGTCAGCACCCGGCCACGACGGCGGTTGCCGAGGTCACGGGGGACGAACCGGGCACGTACGGGGGAACGTACGGGGGACACGGGGGAAGCGCGTACGGGGAGGGCATCACGGGGGAGCGGACGCCCCGGGCGGGGGCCGAGGACGCCGAAGCTGCGTTCACGGCCTACGTCCAGGAGCGCCGCGCCTCCCTGTACGCGACCGCCTACCACCTGACCGGTGACCGGTTCGAGGCCGAGGACCTGCTGCAGAGCGCCCTCTTCTCGACGTACCGGGCGTGGGACAGGATCAGCGACAAGGCCGCGGTCGGCGGTTATCTGCGCCGCACCATGACCAACCTGCACATCAGCGCCTGGCGCCGGCGCAAGCTCAACGAGTACCCGACCGAGGAACTGCCGGAGACGGTCGGCGACTCGGACGCGATGCGCGGCACGGAACTGCGCGCGGTGCTCTGGCAGGCACTCGCCCGGCTGCCCGAACTCCAGCGCACCATGCTGGTCCTGCGCTACTACGAGGGGCGCACCGACCCGGAGATCGCGGCCATCCTCGACATCAGTGTCGGCACGGTGAAGTCCAGCATCTGGCGGTCGCTCCGCCGGCTGCGCGAGGACGAGGTCCTCAGCTTCGGACGTGACGAGAAGGAGTCCTTCGGCGAGCTGGTGGCCTGAAGGCGACGGGGGAACGACGGGGCCCGCCGCTCCGGGGGGAAGCGGCGGGCAACGGGGACACGGGGGAACAACGGGGGAACGACGGAGCTCGCCGCTCCGGGGGGAAACGGCGAGCGACGGGGGACGGCGGGGTCGTACGGGCTGGGGGGCCCGGTACGGCCCCGTTCGTCGTTCCCGGACGTTCTCGGCGTACGTCCCACGGCTCTCACGGCTTCGGCACTTACGGCGCTACGCCGCGCCGCTCCCCGCCGGGGTGCGGCGGCAGCGGCCCGCGGCTGCGGCGGCCAGGCGGCCGAGCGCCTCCTGCTTGCCGCACGGGTGGGCGCCGAGCGCCGCCTGACGGGCCACGATCCGACGCTCCGAGCGCATCAGCCGCCAGCCGCGCCGCAGCAGGAACGGCACCGACTTGCGGCCCTCGCGCAGATCCCGCAGCAGCCGCCGGCGGAACGTGGTCGCGGGACGCCCGCGCAGGCAGATCGCGTCGGCGAGCAGCCCCAGCTCCTGACAGCGTCCGACGATGTCCGCCGCGAAGATGCCCTCGGCCACGAAGAGCGGCGAGCGGTCGATGTGCAGCACCTCGCTGCCCGTGCGCGCGCTGATCGAGATGTCGTACACCGGCACCCGGGTGCGGCCGGTGCGGCAGAGTTCCGCGACGGCTGTGACGGCCGCCTCCAGGTCCCAGGACGCGGTGGAGTCCCAGTCGATGTCCGTGCTGCCGGTGACCAGGGGCAGGGTCGGATCGTTGGCCTCTTTGTAGAAGTCGTCCAGGCGCAGCACCGGGAGACCGGTACGAGCGGCGAGGAAGGACTTCCCGGAGCCGGAGGGTCCTGTCAGCAGGACGACGCGCGTCGGGATCGGTTGGGAACTCACAGAACAAAAGTGTGAGGCATGACCCGAGCAGGGGACCCCTCGGAAGTCCTGTTGGTATCGAGCATCACATCTCCACTACTCTGCGCGCACGTACGACTACCGATACAGAGTCGATCAGGTGGGAAAAATGGCACGTCATGCACGAACCAAGCCCTCGCGGCACGTCCTGCTGCGCGCCGGGCTGACCGTCACCGCCCTGGGCGCCGCCCTCGGCGCGGGCGCCGCGTCCGCGCAGGCGGCCACGCCCGAGGCCGTGACCGAGGCGAGCGACAGCGCGCAGGCCGCCGTGTCGGCGGTGACCGACGCCGCGCTGCCCGCGCTGACCGGCGCGCTGTCGAACAGCCTCGCCCCCGTCACCGCGCTCCAGCTCGACCCGCTGGCCAAGACCGGGACCGACCCGCTGGACAACGCCGTGGGCACGCAGGTGGCCGACTTCAAGCCGGTCTCCACCGCCCTGGTCACCGATCACCTCACGAACGGCGGCGCGCTCCGCGATCTGCCCCTGATCGGCCCGGTCACCGGCCTGGTCACCGGCGCGCACTGACCGCGCCGGCCCGTGGCCGGGCGACGGGGCCGGTCCTCGCGTTCGTGTGAGGACCGGCCCCCGCCGCGTGTGCCCGTGCCGCCGTCAGTAGGACGACCCGGAGACGCCCAGTGCGCCCGTCGGGTGCCAGACCGTCTTGGTCTCCAGGAACGCCGTCAGCCGGTGCGTACCCGGGTCGGCGGTCCAGTCGACGGCGCCCGGTCCCGCTTCGCCGTCCACAGCCTGTGGACGCAGTACGCGCTTCAGGTTGTCCGCCGCCGCGATCTCCAGCTCCTTCGCCAGCTCGGCGTCCGCGCCGGCGAGGTCGATGGCGTTGACGTCCTGGTGCGCCGCGAGCGGGGCCGCCAGCTCTGCGGTGGCGCCGGAGAGCACGTTCACCACCCCGCCCGGCAGGTCCGATGTGGCCAGCACCTCGCCCAGCGAGAGCGCGGGCAGCGGCGCGTCGGCGGAGGCGACCACCACGGCGGTGTTGCCCGTCGCGATCACCGGGGCGATCACCGAGACCAGCCCGAGGAACGACGAGCGCTGCGGAGCCAGCACCGCGACCACACCGGTCGGCTCCGGCGTCGACAGGTTGAAGAAGGGCCCGGCGACCGGGTTGGCCCCGCCCACGACCTGGCCGATCTTGTCGGTCCACCCCGCGTACCAGACCCAGCGGTCCACCGCGGCGTCCACCACGGCCGCCGCCTTGGACTTCGACAGCCCCTCGGCGTCCGCCACTTCGCGGGCGAACTGTTCCCGGCGGCCCTCCAGCATCTCGGCGACGCGGTAGAGGACCTGGCCGCGGTTGTAGGCGGTCGCGCCGGACCAGCCGCCGAACGCCTTGCGGGCGGCGACGACCGCGTCCCGGGCGTCCTTGCGGGAGGACTGCGGGGCGTTCGCCAGCCACGTGCCCTTGGAGTCGGTCACCTCGTACACCCGGCCGCTCTCGGAACGGGGGAACTTGCCCCCGACGTACAGCTTGTAGGTCTTGAAGACGCCGAGGCGCCGCTCGGCGGAGCCGTTGGTCGATCCGTGCTCAGACATCGAGGTACGCCTCCAGGCCGTGGCGGCCGCCCTCGCGGCCGTAGCCCGACTCCTTGTACCCGCCGAACGGCGAGGTGGGGTCGAACTTGTTGAACGTGTTGGCCCAGACGACGCCCGCCCGGAGCTTGTTCGCCACCGCGAGGATGCGGGAGCCCTTCTCCGTCCAGATGCCCGCCGACAGGCCGTACTGGGTGTTGTTGGCCTTCGCGACGGCCTCGTCCGGGGTGCGGAAGGTCAGCACCGAGAGCACCGGGCCGAAGATCTCGTCCCGGGCGACCGTGTGGGCCTGGGTGACACCGGTGAAGAGCGTCGGGGCGAACCAGTAGCCGGAGCCCGGCAGTTCGCACGGCGCGGTCCAGCGCTCGGCGCCCTCCGCCTCGCCGGTGTCCGCCAGCGCGGTGATCCGGGCGAGCTGCTCGGCGGAGTTGATCGCGCCGATGTCGGTGTTCTTGTCCAGCGGGTCGCCGAGGCGCAGCGTGGACAGCCGCCGCTTCAGCGCGTCCAGCACCTCGTCGTGCACCGACTCCTGCACCAGCAGGCGGGAGCCCGCGCAGCAGACCTGGCCCTGGTTGAAGAAGATGCCGGTGACGATCCCCTCGACCGCCTGGTCGACCGGGGCGTCGTCGAAGACGATGTTGGCGCCCTTGCCGCCCAGCTCCAGGGTGACCTTCTTGTCCGTACCCGCGACCTGCCGGGCGATGGCCTTGCCCACGGCGGTCGAGCCGGTGAAGGCGACCTTGTTCACGTCCGGGTGCGCGACGAGGGCCGCGCCCGCGTCGCCGTACCCCGTCAGGATGTTGACGACGCCCTTCGGCAGGCCCGCCTGGCGGCAGATGTCCGCGAAGAACAGGGCGGAGAGCGGGGTCGTCTCGGCGGGCTTGAGCACCACCGTGTTGCCCGCGGCGAGCGCCGGGGCGATCTTCCACGCCAGCATCAGCAGCGGGAAGTTCCACGGGATGACCTGGCCGGCCACGCCCAGCGGGCGGGGGTTCGCGCCGAAACCGGCGTGGTCGAGCTTGTCGGCCCAGCCCGCGTAGTAGAAGAAATGCGCCGCGACCAGCGGGAGGTCCGCGTCGCGGGTCTCCCGGATCGGCTTGCCGTTGTCCAGCGTCTCCAGGACGGCCAGCTCACGGCTGCGCTCCTGGATGATCCGGGCGATCCGGAAGAGGTACTTGGCGCGCTCGGCGCCCGGCAGCGCGGACCACTTGCCGAATGCCTTCCTGGCCGCCCGGACCGCGCGGTCCACGTCCGCCTCGCCCGCGCGGGCGACCTCGGAGAGGACCTCCTCGCTGCTCGGCGAGACGGTCTTGAAGACCTTGCCGTCGGCGGCCTCGGTGAACTCGCCGTCGATGAACAGGCCGTAGGACGGCGCGATGTCGACGACCGACCGCGACTCGGGGGCGGGTGCGTACTCGAATGCAGATGCCATGGGGATCAGTCCACCGTCACGTAATCGGGGCCGGAGTAACGGCCGGTGCTGAGCTTCTGGCGCTGCATCAGCAGGTCGTTCAGCAGGCCGGAGGCGCCGAACCGGAACCAGTGGTTGTCCAGCCAGTCCGCGCCCGCGGTCTCGTTGACCAGGACCAGGAACTTGACCGCGTCCTTGGTCGTACGGATGCCGCCCGCGGGCTTCACCCCGATCTGGACACCGGTCTGGAGGCGGAAGTCGCGGACGGCCTCCAGCATCAGCAGGGTGTTCGCGGGGGTGGCGTTGGTCGCGACCTTGCCGGTCGACGTCTTGATGAAGTCGGCCCCGGCCAGCATCCCCAGCCAGGAGGCGCGGCGGATGTTGTCGTACGTGGAGAGCTCGCCGGTCTCGAAGATGACCTTGAGGCGGGCGGTGCCGCACTCGGCCTTCACGGCCGTGATCTCCTCGTACACCTTGAGGTAGTGGCCGGCCAGGAACGCGCCCCGGTCGATCACCATGTCGATCTCGTCCGCCCCGGCCGCCACCGCGTCGCGGACGTCCGCGAGCTTGACGTCGAGCGCCGCGCGGCCGGCCGGGAAGGCCGTCGCCACGGACGCCACCTTCACGTCGGAGCCGGCCAGCGCGGCGACGGCGGTCGCCGCCATGTCGGGGTAGACGCAGACCGCGGCGGTGCGCGGGGTCGTCCGGTCGGTCGGGTCGGGATGCAGGGCCTTGGCGCACAACGCCCGGACCTTGCCCGGGGTGTCCGCGCCTTCCAGCGTCGTCAGGTCGATCATCGAGATGGCGAGATCGATGGCGTACGCCTTGGCCGTCGTCTTGATCGACCGGGTGCCGAGCGAGGCGGCGCGCGCTTCCAGGCCGACGGCGTCGACGCCGGGCAGCCCGTGCAGGAAGCGGCGCAACGCACCGTCGGACGCGGTCGCGCCGGAGAATGCGGGTGCAGTGGTGGGCATGGTCACCAGAGGAGCATATCTACGCGCGTAGCAGCCTGTACAGGGGGGGGCGGCCCGTCACACGCACCCTGCGGGGGACCCGCGCGCCCGGTGCGCGCCCGGCCCCCGCCGCCGGACCCCCGCC
>NZ_JBSFVR010000280.1:0-9972 GCF_053592415.1 Streptomyces sp. NPDC002690
GCCGTCAACAACGGCACCGAACCCCGGACCGTCGAGCTCACCACCGAGTCCGCCCGGATGAACTTCCGCACCCTCTACGGTGGTTCGGCCACCGTGCGCAGCGGCTCGGACAAGAAGATCACCGTCACGGTGCCCGCCCTGTCCAGCATCGTGCTCCGCGCCGACCAGCCCCTCGCCGCCCCCGCCACCAAGCCCTCGCTCACCCTGAAGGCCCCGGCGGCAGGCGCGACCGGCACCGTCGAGATCTCCGCCGACGTCACCGGCGGCCAGCTCGACCGCGTGGTGTTCGCCGCCCAGACCGGCAACGGCAAGTGGCGCACCCTCGGCACCGCCGACCACGCCCCGTACAAGGTCACCCAGGTCGTCGACGACACCGTCGCCGCCGGAACACCGCTGCGGTACAAGGCCGTCGTCGTGGACCGCGCCGGCCGCACCGCGAGCGCCCTCGCCTCCACCACCGCCGGTCAGGCGCCCCCTGCCGCCAAGCCCGTCGCCGTCGAGCGCGACTACGCCGTCGTCCACTACAAGCGCGCGGACGGCGACTACGACGGCTGGCAGCTGAAGTCCGGCGATGCCACCGCCGAGTTCACCGGCCGTGACGCGTACGGCGCGTTCGCCTGGCTGAAGCTCGCCGAGGGCACCTCCACCGTGCCGTACACCGTCGAGAAGAACGGCACCGCGGACGGCCCCCAGCGCACCGTCGACCTCGCCACCACCGGCCAGGTCTGGGTCGCCCAGGGCGACGACGGCCAGGTCACCGAAACCCCCGACGGCGCCGGCCCCTCCACCGACACCACCAAGGCCGTCCTCCACTACCACCGCGAGGACGGGAACTACGACGGCTGGGGCCTGCACACCTGGACCGGCGCCAAGGACCCGACCGACTGGGCCAAGCCGCTCCAGCCGGTGACGAAGGACGCCTACGGAGTCACCTTCGAGGTCCCGCTCGCCGACGGCGCCACCTCGCTCAGCTACATCCTCCACAAGGGCGACGAGAAGGACCTCCCGAGCGACCAGTCCCTCGACTTCGCGGGCAAGGGCTTTGAGGTCTGGATGCTGGGCGGCACCGCGAACTACCTCCTCCCGGCAGCCGCCGGGGTCCCCGCCCCCGACCTCACCAAGGCCGAGGCGCAGTGGATCGACGCGGACACCGTCGTCTGGAAGGTCAAGGCCACCGCCGCCACCAGCCAGCAGCTCGTCTACGCCGAGAACGGCGGCATCTCCGTCGCAGACGGCGCACTCTCCGACGAGGGCCAGTGGCTGCGTCTGAACCAGACCACCCTGACCGACGCGCAGAAGGCGAAGTACCCGCACCTCAAGGACTACCCCGCCTTCCAGGTCGACGTCCGCGACCGCGACCGGGTCCGTGAATCCCTGCGCGGCCAGCTGATCGCCACCCAGCGCGCCGCCAACGGCGCCCTCCTCGCCGCCACCGGCGTACAGATCCCCGGAGTGCTCGACAGCCTGTACGGAGCAAAGGCCGGCGGCGCCGCCCTCGGACCCGTCTTCGACAAGGGTGTCCCGACGCTCTCCGTCTGGGCCCCCACCGCCCGTACCGTCCAGCTCGAACTCGACGGCAAGACCCTCCCGATGCGGCGCGACGACACCACCGGCGTCTGGTCCGCCAAGGGGACCAAGTCCTGGAGCGGCAAGCCCTACCGCTACGTCGTCCAGGTCTGGGCGCCCACCGTCCAGAAGGTCGTCACCAACAAGGTCACCGACCCCTACTCCACCGCCCTGACCACCGACTCCGCCCGCAGCCTCGTCGTCGACCTCACCGACCCGAAGCTCGCGCCCGCAGGCTGGTCCACCCAGAAGAAGCCCGCCGCCGTCCCGCTGAGCAGCGCGCAGATCCAGGAACTCCAGATCCGCGACTTCTCCATCGCGGACCCCACCTCCCAGCACCCCGGCGAGTACCTCGCCTTCACCGACACGGCGTCCGACGGCATGAAGCACCTCAAGGAGCTCGCCGACTCCGGCACCTCCTACGTGCACCTGCTGCCCGCCTTCGACATCGGCACCATCTCCGAGAAGAAGTCCGACCAGCAGCAGCCCGCCTGTGACCTCAAGGTCTACGCCCCCGACTCCGACGAGCAGCAGGCCTGCGTCACGGCCGCCGCCGCCAAGGACGGCTTCAACTGGGGCTACGACCCGCTGCACTACACCGTCCCGGAGGGCTCCTACGCCTCCGACCCGAACGGCACCAAGCGCACCGTCGAGTTCCGGGAAATGGTCCAGGGCCTCAACAACGCCGGACTGCGTACCGTCATGGACGTCGTCTACAACCACACCGTCGCCTCCGGCCAGGACGACAAGTCGATCCTCGACCGGATCGTGCCCGGCTACTACCAGCGGCTCATGGACGACGGCTCCGTCGCCAACTCCAGCTGCTGCTCCAACACCGCGCCCGAGAACGCCATGATGGGCAAGCTCGTCGTGGACTCGCTCGTCACCTGGGCCAAGCAGTACAAGGTCGACGGCTTCCGCTTCGACCTGATGGGCCACCACCCCAAGGCGAACATCCTCGCCGTGCGCAAGGCCCTGGACGGCCTGACGCTCGCCAAGGACGGCGTCGACGGAAAGAAGATCATCCTCTACGGCGAGGGCTGGAACTTCGGCGAGATCGCCGACGACGCACGCTTCGTCCAGGCCACCCAGAAGAACATGGCCGGCACCGGCATCGCCACCTTCGACGACCGCGCCCGCGACGCCGTACGCGGCGGCGGCCCCTTCGACACCGACCCCGGCGTCCAGGGCTTCGCCTCCGGCCTCTACACCGACCCCAACAACTCCACCGCCAACGGCACCGAGGCCGAGCAGAAGGCCCGCCTGCTGCACTACCAGGACCTGATCAAGGTCGGCCTCTCCGGCAACCTCGCCGACTACACCTTCACCGACACCTCCGGCAACAAGGTCACCGGTGCGGGAGTCGACTACAACGGCCAGCCCGCCGGATACGCGGCTGCCCCCGGCGACGCCCTCGCCTACTCCGACGCCCACGACAACGAGAGCCTCTACGACGCCCTCGCGTTCAAGCTCCCCGCGGACACCTCGGCCGCGGACCGGGCCAGGATGCAGGTCATCGCCATGGGCGTCTCCACCCTCTCCCAGGGGCCCTCGCTCTCCCAGGCCGGCACCGACCTGCTGCGCTCCAAGTCCCTGGACCGCAACTCCTACGACAGCGGCGACTGGTACAACGCCATCCACTGGAACTGCCAGGACGGCAACGGCTTCGGCCGCGGCCTGCCGCCGGCCGCGGACAACAAGGACAAGTGGTCCTACGCCGAGCCGCTGCTGACCAACCCCACCCTCACCCCCGGCTGCGCGCAGATCACCGGCGCGTCCGCCGCCTACCAGGACCTGCTGACGATCCGGAGCACCGAAAAGGCGTTCGCCCTCACCTCCGCCGCCCAGGTCCAGTCCACCCTCGCCTTCCCGCTCTCGGGCAAGGACGAGACCCCCGGCGTCATCACCATGACCCTCGGTGACCTGGTCGTCGTCATCAACGCCACCCCGTCCACCACCACCCAGAAGGTGGACGCGGCAGCGGGCAAGGACTACGCCCTGCACCCGGTGCAGGCGGCGGGCGCGGACCTTACCGTCAAGCAGTCGCGGTACGAAGCGGAATCCGGCAGCTTCACCGTCCCAGGACGGACCGTCGCCGTGTTTTCACGTCCCCGCCACTGACGGGCTACGGTGTGACCGCACGCGTCGGCGACGGAGCCGCAGCGGCCCGGCGCCGAGCACCGTAACTCCGCCACAACCGGCCGGTCACGGCGCCACTCCCCGCACGGGAGCGGCGCCGGGGCCGGTCGGTCCGGTCGGTCGGTGACACCTGCCGGCCGGCCGGCGCACCAGGCCCGAGCTCGCCGGACGGTGATGATGAAGATCGTGGGAAACCTGCCCGAGGAGTCGACCAGCTTCATCGGGCGGGGAGTCGAACTCCTGCGTCTCGAATACGCCCTGACGCCGTATTACCTCGTCGGGCACCGACTCACCCCGCACCGTATGACCACGCTCGTCGGCCCCGGCGGCGTCGGCAAGTCCCGCCTCGCCCGCCGCGCCACCCACCTCGTCGGCCACCGTTACCAGGACGGCGTCCGGTGGGCCGACCTCTCCCCCCTCTACGGCGACGACCTGCTGCTGCCCACCGTCTCCGACGCCGTCGGCCTCGCCGACCACGCCCTGCGGATGCCCGTGGACGCGCTCTGCGAATGGCTCGCGGACAAGAACATGCTGCTCGTCCTCGACTCCTGCGAACACCTGCGCGCGCCCACCGCGCACCTCCTCGGCGAACTCCTCACCATCGCCCCCGGCCTGACCGTCGTCGCCACCAGCAGACAGCCCCTCGGCGTCCGCGGCGAGAACATCGTGGAAGTCCCCCCGCTGCCCTACGACGGCGAGAGCGACGCCCTCACCCTCTTCCGTGACCGGGTACGCGTCTCGGCCCCCGGCATCACCTTCCGGCGCCCCGCCGACACCAAGGCCGCCGACGAGATCTGCCGCCGCCTCGAAGGACTCCCGCTCGCACTGGAACTGGCCGCCGCCGCCGCCCGCCGCCACACCCTGCGCCAGATCGCCGACCGGCTCGGCTCCCGCCTGGACGTCCTCAGCGACGACTCCCAGCGACCCCGCCGGCACCGCGCCCTCCTCACCACCATCGGCTGGAGCCACGAGCTCTGCATCCCCCTGGAACGCCTCCTGTGGGCCCGGCTCACCCCGCTGCGCGGCGACTTCGACGAAGAGGCGGCCCGGGAGGTCTGCGCCGGAGGCCCCCTCGGACCCGACGCGGTGACCGAGGCGCTGCGCGGACTCGTCGCCAAGTCCGTCGTCAAACGCGACGGCGAACGCCACCACATGCTCGACACCCTGCGCGAGTACGGCCGGATGTGGCTCATCGAACTCGGCGAGGAGGAAGTGGCCGGCGCCGCCCGCCGGCACGCCGCCCGGTTCCTGGACCTCGCCCGCCGCGCCCACTCCGGATGGACCGGCCGCGACCAGGTCGCCTGGTACCACAAGGTCTCCGACAGCCACCTCGACCTCTGCGCCGCCCTCGACCACCTCCTCGTCCACGACATCCGCGCCGCCCAGGAGATGGCCGGACGCATCGGCTTCTTCTGGAGCTGCTGCGGCCACCTGACCGCCGCCCGGAGCTACGCCCGGCGCGCCCTGCGAGGCGGCCCGCTCGACGGCCCCGACCGCACCCGGCTGCTCTGGGTCATGGGCGTCGCCGCCCTGCTCCAGGGCGACTTCGAGGTCGCGGAGCGGCTCGGCGCCGAGTGCACGGCCCACGCCGAGACCGACGGCGACGACGAGGGAATCCTCAACTCGACCTATCTGGCCGGACTCACCCACATCATGCGGGGCGAGCCGCGGACCGCCCTGAGAGCCGCCGAACGCGCGCTGCGCCTGACCGAGGCGAGGACGGTCGAGTCGGCCTACCGCCTGCGCTGCCACCTCATCACGGTCTTCGCCCTGAGCGGCCTCGGCCGGCTCGACGAGGCCGCGGAGGCCGCCGCCACGCTCAGGGCGGCCTGCGAGGAGCACGACGAACACTGGACCCGTTCCTACGCCGACTACCAACTCGCCCTGATCGCCCTGCTCCAGGGGCGCCCGGACGTCGCGGCGGCGCACGCCCGCACCATGCTCCAGGGCAAACACCGGCTGCGCGACAGCTTCGGCATCGCCCTCGGCCTCGACATCCTCGCCTCCGCCATCGCCGCCCAGGGCCAGGGGGCCCGCGCCGCACGGGTCTACGGCACCGGCCAGGTGTACTGGCGGATGGTCGGGCACCCGCAGCGCGGCACCCCCGACGTCACCCCGGTGCGCGAGACCTGGGAGCGGCAGGCCCGGGAGGCCGTCGGCGACCTCGCCTACCAGCGCGCCTTCGAGCAAGGCCGGACCGACACCGCCGAGGCGGGCCTCGCCGCGGCGCTCTGGGACGAGTCCCGGATCTGACCCGCACCGGTACGGGCGCGGCGCCGGAAGCGCCGGTGGTGAGACACGGTTGTGCGGCCCGGCGCGGCCCGTCAAGGTGGGCGACGACAATGCCCGCACCACCCGCAACGGGAGCGCCTGATGCCTCACATCACCATCGACTACTCCGCCGGGATCGAGGACGCCTTCGACCGCCGGGGATTCGCCGCCGAACTGCACCCGCTGATCGCCCGCACGATTGCCACCTCGACCGCGGCGTGCAAGACCAGACTCCGCCAGGTCGACGAGACGCTGGTGGGGGAGGGAGCCGTCGACGGCTCGCTCGTCCACGTCGTCATCGCCATCCTGCCCGGACGGACCCCCGAGGTCCGGGCGCAGCTCACCGAGTCCGTTCTCGCACTGCTCGACGAGCACCTCAAGCCGGCCGACGGAGTCCGCATCGACGCCTCGGTCGAGACCCGCGAGCTCGACCTCGCGTACCGCAGGAACTGATCGCCCGGCCCGTCCCTCCGCGCCTCGCCGGTCAGGGCAGCCGCTGCGGGGGGACGGCGGGCGCTCCGGCGGTCAGCGTGCCCAGCCGGGTGAGCAGTTCGCCGAACGGGCCGTCCGACGGCTCCTGTTCGAGTACCCGCAGCACGACGCCGGCCAACTCGTCGTCGTACGCGGCGCTCACGGCGGCCAGCGCCGCGAAGTCGTGCACCAACTGGAGTTCCAGCTCGGCGCGGGGGACGCGCTTGCCGTCCAGCCAGAGCAGCGCCGTCGCCTCGGCGAGCGACACCCAGGTGCGTACCACCAACTCCAGCCGGGCGGAGGGGACCTCGACCCCGAGGTGGGCGAGTATCTGCTCGTACGCGGCCTGCCGCACCCCGTCGATCATCGCGTTGGTGGTGGAGGAACCGGCCGCCGGGCCGCCCCGCATGAGCGCGGAGAAGCCGGGGCCGTGGTCCTCCACGAAGTCGAAGAACCGGACCATCACCCGCAACAGGCGAGTCCCCAGCGGCCCTTCGTGCGGCTCCAGGAAGCGTTCCGCCAGCTCGTCGGCGGCCCGCCGCAGCGCGGCCTCGTACAGGTTCTGCTTGCCGGGGAAGTAGTGGTAGACGAGCGGGCGGGAGATGCCCGCGGCGGCGGCGATCTCGTCGATCGACACCTCGTCGGGGGAGCGGCTGCTGAACAACTCCAGTGCGACGCCGATCAACTGCTGTCTGCGCTCGTCGACGCCCATGCGGCGCCGCACCCCGGTGGTCATGCGGACAGCCTAACCGGGGTGCGACGGACGGCGGGACCGGCCCGGCCAACCTACAGATCGAGGACCAGCCGCGATCCCCGGCACCGGGAGACGCAGATCAGCATCGAGTCGGCGCGCTCCGCGTCCGTCAGCAGCTCGTCCCGGTGGTCGATCTCGCCGTCCAGGACCCGCTGTTGGCAGGTGCCGCAGAAGCCCTGTTCGCAGGAGTACGAGACATGGGGCAACTCCTCGCGCACGGCCGCCAGAACCGACTGCCCGGCCGCCACGGAGACGGTCCGCTTCGAGCGCCGCAGCTCCACCTCGAAGGCGCCGGAATCCGCGCCGTCACCCGGAGCCCCCGCGGCGAACCGCTCCAGGTGCAGGGTGCAGCCGTCCGGCACGGCGGCGGCCACCGCGTCCATCAGGGGCCCGGGGCCGCACACGTACACGGCCGTCCCCGGCGCGAGCCCGGCGAGCGCCGCGGCCACGTCCGGGTGCCCCGAGGTGTCCTGCGGGACGACCGTCACCCGGTCCCCGTCCGTGCCGAGCTTCTCGATCTCGTCGAGGAAGGGCATGGTGGCCCGTGAGCGGCCCCCGTACAGCAGTCGCCAGGGCGCCCCGGACGCGGCGACCGCCCGCAGCATGGGCAGGACCGGGGTGATGCCGATGCCGCCCACGACGAAGAGGTAGCCGTCCGCACCGACCAGCGGGAAGCGGTTGCGGGGCCCCCGGACGCCGACCTCCTCCCCCTCGTGCAGCTGCGCGTGCGCCTCCCGCGAGCCGCCCCGGCCGTCCTCGTCCAGCCGGACCGCCACCGTGTACGTCCCCTGGTCCGCGGGATCGCCGCAGAGGCTGTACTGCCGGACGACGCCGGACGGAAGCACCAGGTCGATGTGGGCACCCGGCTCCCAGCGGGGCAGCCCGGGTCCCTCCAGCCGGAGCTGTACGACCCCCTCGGCGGGCGAGCTCCGCTCGGTGATCAGCAGCCGCCTGGTGGTCGTGGCGCCGCGTACCGCCTGCCCGGAGGTGGGCTCCTCCAGCGCCGGCATCGGCCAGAGCGGGGAGGCGGCGACGCGCTTGCGCAGCGCACGCCGGACGAGCAGGGCGGCACCGGCACCGGCGCCGGTGACCAGCAGTGCGGTGCGGGTACGGGGCATGGGCATGGTCATTTGTTTCCCGTCGTACGGGCCTCGGCGGCGAGCGCCGCGGGCGAGCGGGCGAGGTAGTCGACGGCTTGGGCGGTGCTGCCGGTCCGCGAGGGGTGGTAGCGGCGGCTCAGATAGTCCGGGACCGACCGCAGGATGTCCCCGGCCGGGGGCAGCGTGCCCCGTCTGCCGCCGGCGTGGAACTCCCGGAGCGACGCCCGGCCGTCGGGCAGCCCCGGGTCGTTCGCCACGAAGAAGCGGACCCCGCGCTGCCAGAGGAAGACCAGCGCGGAGAAGGCGGTCGCCCAGGTCCGCACCCGGCGCCGGTAGCCGCCGTCCACGTGGCAGAACACCTCGAAGGCCACCGAGCGGTGCTCGACCTCCTCCGCGCCGTGCCAGCGCAGCAGGTCCAGCATCGTGGGATCGGCGCCGAGCCGGTCCAGGGCGTCGGCGTTGAGTATCCAGTCGCCGAGGAACGCCGTGTAATGCTCGATCGCCGCTATCGTCGCCACCCGCTCCTTGAGCCACCACTCCCGGGCCCGCCCGGGCGGCAGGGTCCGGTCGCCGAGCAGCTTCTCGAAGAACCAGTCCACCTGCGCGGTGTACGGCGTCGGGTCGATCCCCAGCCGTTTCAGGTGCGGCAGCACGTCGTCGTGCGCCTGCGAGTGCACGGCCTCCTGGCCGATGAACCCGATGACGTCCTCGCGGAGCCGCTCGTCGTGGATGTACGGCAGCACCTGCCGGTACACGTGGATGAACCAGCGTTCCCCGGCCGGAAGCAGCAGATGGAGGACGTTGATCGTGTGGGCGGCGAACGGGTCGCCGGGCACCCAGTGCAGCGGGGTGTGCTCCCAGTCGAACGCGACGTTGCGGGGCTTGAGCGGCGTCCGCTCCGAAGTGACCGCCGCCGGCTGCTTGTTGGACATGCTGTCAATGTACTGATGGGTACGGCGCGGGGACAGAGGCGTGCGTGCTCTTCCTCGGACCGGTCGTCACGCCGGCCGGCCGCCCCGCTCTCCCCGGTCCAGATAGGCGAGCACCGCGAGGACCCGGCGGTTGTCGTCGTCGGACTGGGTCAGCCCCAGCCTTCCGAAGATGTTCGAGGTGTGCTTGGCGATGGCCCGTTCGGTGACCACCAGTTGCGCCGCGATGGCCGCGTTCGTACGGCCCTGCGCCATCAGCTCCATGACCTCCCGCTCCCGAGGGGTCAGCCCGCCCATCGGCTCGTCCCGGGACCGCCGCGTCAGCAGTTGTGAGATCACCTGGGGATCCATCGCCGTGCCTCTGGCCGCCACCCGGCGCACCGCGTCGACGAACTGGTCCGCGTCGAAGACCCGGTCCTTCAGCAGATAGCCGATGCCGCCGTTCCCGTCCGCCAGCAACTCCCGCGCGTACAACTGCTCCACGTGCTGCGAGAGGACGAGTACCGGCAGCCCCGGGCGTGCCCTGCGGGCCGCCAGTGCGCACTGGAGCCCTTCGTCGGTGAGGGACGGCGGCAGCCGGACGTCGACGACCGCGACGTCCGGCCGCTCCTCGGCGAAGGCCCTGGTCAGATCGGGGCCGGTCGCGACGGCGGCCACGACCTCGAAGTCGTACGCCTCCAGCAGCCGGACCAGCCCGTCGCGGAGCAGGAAGAGGTCTTCGGCTAGGACAACGCGCAAGGGA
>NZ_JBSFVR010000281.1:0-9955 GCF_053592415.1 Streptomyces sp. NPDC002690
TCGCGTATCTGCTGGAGGACGCCCGTCCGGTCCTGTTGGTGACGGACATGAGCACGGGTGACCGGTTGCCGGCGGGTCCGGTCGGCCGGCTGGTGCTCGACGAGCCGGGGACGGCTCTCCTGGTGGCGGAGTCTCCGGTGTCCGATCCGATGGTGGCCGTCGATCCGGCGCATCCGGCGTACGTGATCTACACCTCGGGTTCCACCGGCAGGCCCAAGGGTGTCGTGGCGACCCACGGCGGCCTCCTCAACCTGTTCGCCAACCAGCTTCCCCTGGTCCTCCGTTCGAAGGAGCGGATGCGGATCGGACTGACCACGTCCGTGTCCTTCGACGCCTCCCTCGACCAGCTGCTCGCCCTCTTCGCGGGCCACGAACTGCACGTCCTGGACGAGGCGACCAGGTCCGATCCCCGGGCCTACCTCGACTATGCCGCCCGGGTCGGACTGGACACCGTCGGCGGCACTCCGTCCTACCTCCAACTCCTCATCGAGAACGGCCTTCTGGAGCACCCGAGTTGGCGTCCCGCGATGGTCGGACTGGGCGGCGAGACCGTCCCCGAGCAGCTGTGGGAGCGGCTGCGGGCGGCGGACGGAGTGACCTCCCTGAACTACTACGGGCCGTCCGAGTGCACGGTCGACTCGGTCGTCGCGGCACTCGAATCCAGCCCGCGCCAGGTGATCGGCCGGCCCCTCGACGGCGTCCGGCTGTACGTGCTGGACGCCGCGCTGCGCTTCGTGCCGGCGGGGGTGCCGGGTGAGCTGTACATCGCCGGCGCGGGGCTGGCACGCGGTTACCTGAACCGGCCGGGTCTGACCTCGGGGCGGTTCGTTGCGGACCCGTTCGGACCGGGCGGCACACGGATGTACCGTACGGGCGACCTGGTGCGGTGGAACCCCGAGGGGAACCTCGAATTCCTCGGCCGCACCGACGACCAGGTCAAGGTCCGGGGCTACCGCATCGAACTCGGCGAGATCGAGGCGGTCCTCGCCGACCACCCGCAGGTCGCACGGGCCGCCGTGATCGTCCGGCAGGGCCGCGCCCAGGACTCCCGTCTGGTCGCCTATCCGGTGCCCGTCACCGGCGCCGAGCTCCGGCCCGAGGACCTGCGGGCACACCTGCGCGAGCGGCTGCCCGACTACATGGTGCCGACCGCGTTCGTCCCGCTCGACGCTCTGCCGCTGAACACCAGCGGCAAAGTCGACCGGCGCGCCCTGCCGGAGCCCGCGACCGCGACACCGGCCGGCCGCGAACCGCACACTCCCGCCGAACACGTGCTGGCCGGGCTGTTCGCCGAGGTTCTGGGCCTGCCCCGGGTCGGCGCCGACGACGACTTCTTCGACCTCGGCGGACACTCCCTGCTCGCCACCCGGCTGGTGGCCAGGGTCCGTACGACACTGGGCGTCGAACTGCCCCTGCGCACCCTCTTCCGCACCCCGACCGTGGCAGGACTGGCCGCCGGACTGGGCGGCGCGGACCGGGCCCGGCTCGCCCTGGAGCGGGGGGAGAGGCCCGAGCCGGTGCCGCTGTCGTCCGCCCAGCGCAGGCTCTGGTTCCTGCGCCAGCTGGAGGGCGCCGACTCGGTTTACAACATGCCGCTCGCCTGGCGGCTCCGGGGGCCGCTGGACCTGACGGCCCTGGAAGCGGCGCTGGGCGACCTCGCCGACCGCCACGAAACCCTGCGCACCGTCTTCCCGAGCGCGGATGGTGTGCCGCACCAGCGGGTACTGACCGCCGGGGAGGCGCGCCCGAGGCTACTGGTCACCCGGACCGACGAGTCGGACCTGCCGGGACTGCTGGCCGGGGCGGTGGCGCGCGGATTCGACATCGCGGCCGAACCCCCGCTGCGTGCCGAGGTGTTCGTGCTCTCGGCGGACGAGCACGTACTGCTCCTGGTGATGCACCACATCGCCGGTGACGGCTGGTCGCTCGGCCCGCTGGCCGCCGACCTGGCCACCGCGTACGCGGCGCGCCGGGAGGGCGGGGCGCCCGGGTGGGCACCCCTGCCCGTGCAGTACGCCGACTACACCCTGTGGCAGCACCGGCTGCTCGGTGAACCGGCGGACCAGGACAGCCTGTTCGCCCGTCAGGCCGCCTACTGGACCCGGACGCTCGCGGAGCTGCCGGAGCAGATCCGGCTCCCCGCAGACCGCAATCGCCCCGCCACCCCGTCCTACTCCGGTGGCCACTTGGCGATCGAGCTGGACGCCGAACTCCACGACGGGCTGATCCGGCTCGGCCGGCGGCACGGTGCCAGCGTGTACATGGTGCTGCAGGCCGCCCTGGCCTCGCTGCTGGACAAGCTCGGCGCGGGCACGGACATCCCGGTCGGCAGCCTCATCGCCGGCCGGACCGACCAGGCGCTCGACGACCTCATCGGGTTCTTCGTCAACACCCTGGTGCTCCGCACGGACACCAGCGGCGACCCGTCCTTCGCCGAGCTGCTGGACCGGGTCAAGGAGAGCGCGCTCGGCGCGTACGCGCACCAGGACCTGCCGTTCGACCACGTGGTCGAGGCCCTCAACCCGTCCCGGTCGCCGGCCCGCCAGCCGCTGTTCCAGGTGCTGCTCGCCCTGCAGAACGTGCCGAGCACCGAGTTCGCGCTGAGCGGTCTGGACACCGGGATCGTCCTCGTACGGACGCCCACGGCCATGTTCGACCTCGGCTTCCACCTGCTGGAGCGCGGTGGCACCGGCGGGGCGGCCGAGGGCATCGTCGGCCGGGTCGAGTACAGCACCGACCTGTTCGACCCGGCCACGGTCCAGACCCTGGTCGCCCGGTGGCTGCGGCTGCTGGCGGCCGTGGTCGCCGCACCGGAGCGCCCGCTGAGCAGGATCGACGTCCTCACCGCCGAGGAACGCCGCGAGCTGCTGGTCGACCGCAACGACACCGCCCACCCCGTCCCCGGCGCCACCCTGCCCGCCCTCTTCGAAGCGCGGGTCCGGGCCACTCCGGACGCCCCGGCGGTGCTGTTCGAGGACACCGCGCTCACCTACCGCGAACTGAACCGCCGGGCGAACCGGCTGGCCCACGCGCTGATCGCGCGGGGTGTCGGCCCGGAGCAGGTCGTCGCCCTCCGGCTGCCCCGTTCCGCCGAGTTCGTGGTCGCCGTCCTCGCGGTGCTGAAGACGGGCGCGGCGTACCTGCCGGTCGACCCGGACTACCCGGCCGTCCGTATCGAGTACATGCTGCGGGACGCCGCTCCGGCCGTGGTGCTCGACGACCTCGCGGCCGTCACACCGTCCGGCCCGCTGCCGGAGCACGATCCCGCCCTCCCGGCCGACCCCCGGCATCCGGCGTACGTCATCTACACCTCCGGCTCCACCGGCAGGCCCAAGGCCGTGGTGATGCCCGCCGGCGGGCTGCTGAACCTGCTGGACTGGCACCACCGGGCCGTCGGCGGCGAACCCGGCACGCGTACCGCGCAGTTCACCGCGATCAGCTTCGACGTCTCGGTGCAGGAGGTGCTCTCCGCGCTGCTGTACGGCAAGACCCTGGTGGTGCCCACCGAGGAGCAGCGCCGCAGCTCCGAACTGTTCGCCCACTGGCTGGACCGGCACCGCGTCGAGGAACTGTTCGCGCCGAACCTGGTGATCGAGGCGCTGGCCGAGGCAGCCGAGGAAGCGGGGCTGGACCTGCCGCACCTGCGGCTGGTCGCGCAGGCCGGTGAGGCGATGCGGCTGGGCGGTGCCGTGCGCCGCTTCCAGGAAGGCCGCGCGGGCCGGGTGCTGCACAACCACTACGGGCCCGCCGAGACCCATGTGATCACCGCCTACGCGCTGCCGGCCGACCCCGCCGACTGCCCGCTGCCGGTACCGATCGGGCTTCCGGTCGCCAACTGCCGTGCGTACGTGCTGGACCCGGCCCTGCGGCCGGTGGCCCCCGGCGTGCCGGGCGAGCTGTACCTCGCCGGAGCCGGGCTCGCCCGCGGATACCTGAACCGGCCGGGGCTGAGCGCCGGACGCTTCGTGGCCGACCCGTACGGTCCGGCGGGTACGCGGATGTACCGCACCGGCGACCTGGTGCGCTGGCGTGCCGACGGCGAGCTGGAGTTCGCCGGCCGGATCGACCACCAGATCAAGGTGCGCGGCTTCCGGATCGAGCCGGGCGAGATCGAGGCCGAGCTCACCGCGCACCCGGGCGTCGCCCAGGTCGTGGTGCTCGCCCGGGAGGACCGGATCGTCGCCTACGTCGTTCCCACCGGCTTCTCCTCCGACGAGGCCGGGGCGACCGGGACCGGGGCCGGTGCGGGGGCGCTGGCCGCGTACCTGCGCGACCGGGTGCCCGCGTACATGGTGCCGTCCGCGTTCGTCCTGCTCGACGCGCTGCCGCTGACACCGAACGGCAAGCTGGACCGGGCGGCCCTGCCCGCTCCGGAGCCCGCCACGACCGCGGGCGGCCGGGCACCGCGCACGCCCCAGGAGCAGATCCTGTGCGAGCTGTTCGCCGAAGTGCTGGGCCTCGCCCGGGTCGGGGTCGAGGAGGACTTCTTCGCCCTGGGCGGGCACTCGCTGCTCGCGACCCGGCTGGTCTCGCGGGTCCGGGCGACCCTCGGGGTCGAGCTGGAGCTGCGCGCGCTGTTCCGGAACCCGACCCCGGCCGGAATGGCGGCCGGACTGCACGGCGCCACGACCGCGCGGCAGGCCCTGGTGCCCAGGCCCCGCCGTGAACCGATGCCGCTGTCGTTCGCGCAGCGCCGGCTCTGGTTCCTCCAGCAGTTCGGGGCGCCGAGCGCCACCTATCACATGCCGCTCGCCCTGCGGCTGTCCGGCGACCTCGACCGGGACGCGCTGAGCGCCGCGCTCGTGGACGTGGTGGCCCGGCACGAGACCCTGCGCACGGTCTTCCCGCACGCGGGCGGAATCCCGCGTCAGAGGGTGCTCGGCACCACCGAGGCCGCCGTCCCGCTGACCGTGCGTACGGCCGGCGAGAAGGAGGTACGCGCCCTCCTGCGGGACTCGGCGGTGCGCGCCTTCGACCTGACCTCGGAAGTACCCCTGCGGGCGGAGCTGTTCGCCGTCGCGCCGGACGAGCACGTGCTGCTGCTGGTCATGCACCACATCGTCGGGGACGGCTGGTCCATGGGCCCGCTCGCCCGGGACCTGGCCGCCGCCTACACCACCCGGCAGGCCGGCGAGGCGCCGGCATGGCCGCCGCTGCCGGTGACCTACGGCGACTACACCCTGTGGCAGCACGAGATCCTCGGCGACGAGAACGACGCCGACAGCGTGTTCACCCGCCAGGTCGCCTACTGGAAGCGGACGCTGGCCGGTCTGCCCGAACAGCTCCGACTGCCCGCCGACCGGCCGCGCCCGGCCGTCATGTCGTACGGCGGCGACCTGCTGGAACTGAGGATCGACGCCGAACTGCACGCGAGGCTCGTCGAGTTGGCACGACGATCGGGTGCGACCCTTTTCATGGTGCTGCAGGCGGCGTTGGCCGCTCTGTATACGCGGTTGGGTGCGGGGGAGGACATCGCGATCGGGAGTCCGATCGCGGGTCGTACGGACGAGGCGCTGGACGATCTGGTCGGGTTCTTCGTGAACACGTTGGTGTTGCGTACGGACACGAGTGGTGATCCGAGTTTCGCGGAGTTGCTGGGCCGGGTGCGGGAGACGGCGTTGTCGGGTTACGCGCACCAGGACGTGCCGTTCGAGCACCTGGTGGAGGCGCTGAACCCGTCCCGCTCCCTCTCCCACCACCCCCTCTTCCAGACCGGGCTGGTCGTGCAGAACGCGCCGGGCGGCGACTTCGAGCTGCCGGGCCTGAAGGTCTCCGGGATGGCCGTGCTCACCGGGACCGCGCGGCTCGACCTGACCTTCGGCTTCGCGGAGGAGTACGGACCCGACGGCGCACCCGCCGGGCTCGGTGGAGCCATCGAATACAGCACCGACCTGTTCGACCGCCCGACGGTCGAGCTCCTGGCCGCCAGGTGGACCAGGCTGCTGGCCGCGGTCGCCGCCACGCCCGACCGGCCGATCGGCGGGCTCGACCTGCTCACCGAAGGTGAACGCGGTGAACTGCTGCCCGCCGCCGAGGACGAGGCGCACCGGGGGACTCTGCCCGAGCTCTTCGCGGCGCAGGTGGCGTCCGCGCCGGACGCGGTCGCGCTGGTCTGCGGCGGCGAGGAGTTGACGTACCGTCAGCTCGATCTGCGGGCGAACCGGTTCGCGCATGCGTTGATCGGACAGGGGGTGCGTCCGGAGCAGGTCGTGGCGGTTGCTCTGCCGCGGTCGGTCGAGTCGGTGGTGGCGGTGCTTGGTGTGCTGAAGGCCGGGGCCGCGTATCTGCCGGTGGATCCGGGGTACCCGCGGTCGCGAATCGACTTCATGCTGGCGGACGCCGGTCCGGTGGTGGTGGTCGACGATCCCGTGATGGTGGCCGACGCCGACGGGCAGCCGGAGACCGATCCGGGGATCGCGCTCGACGTCCGGCATCCGGCCTACGTGATCTACACCTCGGGCTCGACCGGCCTCCCCAAGGGCGTCGTCGTGAGCCACGCCGGCGTCTTCGGCCTGGTGGCGGCGCAGGCGGACCGGCTCGGCGTGAAGCCGGGCAGCCGGGTGCTCCAGTTCGCCTCGCCGAGCTTCGACGCGTCCTTCTGGGACCTCTGCAGCGCGACTCTCACCGGCGCCACCCTCGTACTGGCCCCGGCCGAGGCCCCGCTGGAAGCCCTGACGGACCAGCGGCTCGCCGTCACCCACGTGACGCTGCCTCCTTCGGCGCTCGCCGCACTGGACAGCGCCGCGCTCACGGCCACCACGCTGGTGGTGGCGGGCGAGGCGTGTCCGCCGGAGCTGGTGGCCCGCTGGGCCCCCGGACGCCGGATGATCAACGCCTACGGCCCGACCGAGACGACCGTGTGCGCGACCATGAGCGACCCGCTCTCCCCGGCCCCAGGCGTGCCGCCGATCGGGCGACCGGTGGCGGGCTTCCGGGTGTACGTGCTGGACGAGCGGCTTCGCCTCGTGCCGCCGGGCGTGGAAGGGGAGTTGTACGTCGCCGGGCCGGGTCTGGCACGCGGCTACCTGAACCGGCCGGGACTGACGGCCGGACGGTTCACCGCCTGCCCGTTCGGGCCGGCGGGGACGCGGATGTACCGCACCGGCGACCTGGTGAGGCGCCGGACCGACGGCGCCCTGGAGTACGTCGGCCGCGCCGACCAGCAGGTGAAGGTACGCGGCTTCCGCGTCGAGCCCGGCGAGGTCGAGGCCGCGCTGGCCGAGCACCCCGCCGTCGCCCAGGCGGCCGTCGTGGCCCGGGACGACCGGCTCGTCGGCTACGTGGCGACCCGTTCCCATCAGGCGGTCCGCTTTTCGGAGTTGGCGGCACACCTGCGTGAGCGGCTGCCGGACTACCTGGTGCCGTCCGTCTTCGTGGTGAGGGACGCGCTGCCGTCCACGCCGAACGGGAAGCTGGACCGGGCGGCGCTGCCCGCGCCCGAAGCCACTCCCGAGGGCGGCGGGCGGATGCCGCGCACGCCGCAGGAGCAGATCCTCGCCGGACTCTTCGCCGAGGTGCTGGACGTGCCGAAGGTCTCGGTCGACGACGACTTCTTCGCTCTGGGCGGGCACTCCCTGCTCGCCACCCGGCTGGTCGCCAGGGTGCGTTCGGTGCTCGGCGTGGAGCTCGGGCTGCGCGCGCTCTTCCAGACGCCCACCGTGGCCGGTCTGGCACGGATGCTGGCCGGGGCGGACCGGGCACGCCCGGCGCTGACCGCCTACGAGCGGCCCGCGACCGTGCCGCTCTCCTTCGCGCAGCGCCGGCTCTGGTTCCTGCACCGCATGGACGCCACCGCCGCGACCTACCACATCCCGCTGGCCCTGCGGCTGACCGGAACCCTCGACCGTGGAGCGCTCGACCAGGCGCTCGCGGACGTGGTGGCCCGCCACGAGAGCCTGCGGACGGTCTTCCCCGAAGTCGGCGGCGGACCGTGCCAGCGCGTACTGGACTCAGCAGCGGTCCGCCTCCCGGTCCGGCCGGCCGAGGTCACACAGGACGAACTGGCCGAGCGCCTCGCGGAGTCCGCCCGGCAGCCCTTCGACCTGGCGGCGGAGCCGCCGCTGCGGGCGGAGCTGTTCGCCGTCGCGCCGGACGAGCACGTGCTGCTGCTGGTCATGCACCACATCGCCGCCGACGGCTGGTCCACCGGCCCGCTCGCCCGCGACCTCGCCGAGGCGTACGCGGCCCGCTGCGAAGGTAGGACGGTGAACCGGCCTGCCCTGCCGGTGAGTTACGCCGACTACACGCTGTGGCAGCGCGAGCTGCTCGGTGACGCCGCGGACCCGCGGAGCCGGTTCGCGGAGCAGCTCGACTACTGGAAGCGCCAGCTGTCCGACCTGCCGGAACTGCTCCAGCTGCCCACCGACCGCCCGCGCCCGGCCGTCGCCGGCTGGCGCGGCGACCATGTCGGCTTGGAGCTGGACTCCGCACTGCACACCGCTCTGGTGGAGTTGGCCCGGAGCACCGGGACGAGTCTGTTCATGGTGTTGCAGGCGGCGTTGGCCGCTCTGTATACGCGGTTGGGTGCGGGGGAGGACATCGCGATCGGGAGTCCGATCGCGGGTCGTACGGACGAGGCGCTGGACGATCTGGTCGGGTTCTTCGTGAACACGTTGGTGTTGCGTACGGACACGAGTGGTGATCCGAGTTTCGCGGAGTTGCTGGGCCGGGTGCGGGAGACGGCGTTGTCGGGTTACGCGCACCAGGACGTGCCGTTCGAGCACCTGGTGGAGGCGCTGAACCCGTCCCGCTCCCTCTCCCACCACCCCCTCTTCCAGACCATCCTGGCCGTGCAGAACGCCCCCATGGGGCGGTTCTCGCTGCCCGGTCTGGACGTCGCCACTTACGCGGTCGCGACCAGGACCGCCAAGTTCGACCTCGGGGTCAGCATGGTCGAACAGTTCGGTCCGGACGGGAGTCCGGCCGGAATCGTCGGCGCGGTCGAGTACGCCACCGACCTGTTCGACCGGTCGACGGTCGACTCCCTGGTCCGGCGCTGGACGCTCCTGCTGGAGGCCGTCACCGCCGACCCGGAGCAGGCCATCGGAGGGATCGACCTCCTCGGCACCGGCGAGCGGCACCGGCTGCTGGAACAGGACAACGCGACCGCCCGGGACGTGGACACCGTCCCGCTGCCGCAGGCCCTCGCGGCGCAGGTGGCGAGGACGCCGGACGCGGTCGCACTGGTCCGCGGCGATGAAGAGCTGACGTACCGGCAACTCGATGTGCGGGCGAACCGGTTCGCGCATGCGCTGATCGGGCGGGGAGTTTCCCCGGAGCAGGTCGTGGCGGTTGCTCTGCCCCGGTCGGTGGAGTCGGTGGTGGCGGTTCTCGGCGTGCTGAAGGCCGGGGCCGCGTACCTGCCGGTCGATCCGGGGTATCCGCGGTCGCGGATCTCCTACATGCTGGCGGACGCCCGCCCGGCGGTGGTGGTCGACGACTCGGCCATGGTGGCCGGGGGTGACGGGCCGGAGACCGATCCGGGGGTCGTGGTCGACGTCCGGCATCCGGCCTACGTGATCTACACCTCGGGTTCGACCGGTCGTCCCAAGGGCGTCGTCGTGAGCCACGCCGGTGTGGCGAGCCTGGTCGCCGGACAGATCGAGCGCTTCGGAATCGAACCCGGCAGCCGGGTCCTCCAGTTCGCCTCGCCCAGCTTCGACGCGTCGGTCTCCGAGATCTTCACCGCCCTGCTGTGCGGCGCGGCCCTGGTGCTGCCTCCTGCGGCCGAGCCGCTCGCCGCACTCACCGATCCGGGCCTCGGCATCACCCATGCGACCGTGCCCCCCTCCGTCCTGGCCGCCGTGCCGGACGGCGGGATCACCGCGTCGACGCTGGTGGTGGCGGGCGAGGCGTGCCCGCCGGAGCTGGTGGCCCGCTGGGCCCCCGGACGCCGGATGGTCAACGCCTACGGCCCGACCGAGACGACCGTGTGCGCGACCATGAGCGACCCGCT
>NZ_JBSFVR010000282.1:0-9931 GCF_053592415.1 Streptomyces sp. NPDC002690
CTCACCGCGGCGGCGGCCAGCAGCACCGCGCAGAGCAGCAGGAGGGCCCGCACCCGTGTGTAGCGGACGCCCAGCCCGGCGGCCACCTCGTCGCCGAGGTGCATGGGCTTGAACTGGAAGGCGGCGGCGGCCACCACGGCCAGGAGCACGAGGGTGCACCAGAGTGCCACCCGTACCTCGTCCCAGGAGCGGTTGTCGAGCGAGCCGACCAGCCACGCCTGGGCGCGGGCCACGTCCTTGATGTCGGCCGTGACGAGCAGCCAGGTGGTCAGCGCCTCCGTCACGGCGCTCACCGAGATGCCGATGAGGATGAGCCGGAATCCGTCGATTCCCCGGCGCCAGGCCAGGAAGTAGACGAGCAGGCCGGTGCCGAGACCACCGGCGAGCGCGGCGGCGGAGAGGCCGACCGAGCTGACGACCGCCGTGGCGGCTCCGCCCGAGACCGTCACCAGGAACACCGCGACCGTGCCGGCGCCGCCGGTGATACCCAGTACGTCGGGGCTGGCCAGCGGATTGCGGGCGACGGACTGGGTGATGGCCCCGGAGACCCCGAGCGCGATCCCCACCACCAGTCCGGCCAGCGCCCTCGGCATCCGCAGTTCCATGATGACGAACCGGTCCACCTGCTCGCCCCCGCCGAAGACCGTGGCGATCACCCGGGACAGCGCGATGGGAAAGTCCCCGACCGCGACGGAGAGGCAGAAGACGAAGAAGACCCCGACGGCCAGCACGAGCGTGACCGTGACGACCCAGGGCCGCCAGACGAACGACACCTGCCCGAGCCGCACACCGCGGGCCGGGGACGGCGATGGCTTCGACTCGGTCCCGTTCACAGCGCCCTTCCCGTTCACGGCTTCGGTCCCGTTCACAGCTTCAGTCCCGTTCACGCGTTCTTGAACTTTCCGCGCCAGACCAGGACCGCGAAGAACGGCGCACCGAGGAGGGCGACGACGACTCCCGCGGCCAGTTCCCCGGGACGCACCACGAGACGTCCGACGATGTCGCAGACCAGCAGGACGACGGCGCCGAGGAGGCCCGCGTACGGCACCAGCCAGCGGTAGTCCGGTCCGGTGAGGTAACGGGCGATGTGGGCCACCATGAGCCCGAGGAAGGCGACAGGGCCACACGCGGCGGTGGCCGCGCCCGCGAGCAGGGTGATGGCGAGGATGCCGACGGTACGGCTCAGCGCGATGTTGACGCCGAGCCCGCGCGCCACGTCCTCGCCCAGGTTGAGCAGGTTGAGGGCGGGCAGCGTGGTCAGCGCGAGGAGCAGCCCGACCGCCATGAAGCCGGCCAGTGGCCAGATGACGTCGAACCCGACGCCTGCGACGGACCCCGCGTTCCAGAACCGCAGCGCGTTCAGCGACTTCTGGTCGGACAGGGCGACGGCCGTGGTCATCGCCGCGAGGAACACCGTGACGCCCTGCCCGGCCAGGGCGAGCGTCAGCGGGTTGCCCGCCCCCCGGCCCACGCTGGAGAGGCCGAACACGACGACTCCGGCGACCGCCGCCCCCAGGAAACCGAACCACACGTACTGGAAGGGATCGGCGAAGCCGAGCAGTCCGATCGAGGCCACCACGGCGAAGGAGGCGCCGGAGTTCACACCGAGCAGTCCGGTGTCCGCGATCGGGTTGCGTGTGAATCCCTGGATCAGTGATCCGCCCACGCCCAGGGCGATGCCCGCCACGATCGCGAGCACGGTACGGGGCACCCGGACGGTCCGCACGATGAGCCTGATCTCGGTGAGCCGCCGGTCGGCGTCCGGCTCGGCGAACAGGCCGTGCCACACGTCGGCGGGGCTCAGCGCACGGGCGCCGACCGCCAGTGACGCGACCCCCGCGAGCACGACGAGCAGGGCGAGCACGCCGATCCCCACCACTCGTCTTCGACGAGCGTTCGTTGCTCCCCGGGGCACCGAGAGCTCCACCGTAGTCGTGGTCATGTCGCCGTACGTTATCCCTTTGATCTTCGGTGTCCGCAGGGTGGTCGGCCAACTCCACTTTCCTCAGGCCCGGTTACGGCCACCATCGCCCCGGCAGAGGGTACCCGCGGGCCTCGGCCCCTGGCCGCCGCCCACGGGAGCGTTCCCGCGAGGCCGACGGCCGTCGCCCTGCTCAGCGGGACGCGCCGACGGCTTCCCCGGTGATCGTCCCGGCCTCGTCGGAGGCGGCCTTGGCCCGCCGGTCGAGCAGTGAGTCCAGGATCTCGCCGACCCGGATCGCCGTGTTGGAGAGCAGCGAGGAGGTGATGCCGTGGGTGTGCTCCGTACCGCCCTGCAGGTAGATGCCGCACCTCAGAGCGGGGTCGGTCTCGATGCGGTAGTCGCGCTCGACGCGGACGCGTCCCCGGCCGTCGGTACGGCAGCGGTCCGCCACTTCTCCGAGGAGGCCGAGGGGGTCGACGGGGCTGTAACCGGTGGCGAGCACCACGACGTCGGCGTCCAGGGCGGTCTCCTCACCCGTGACCAGGGACGTCACGGTGGCGCGGGCCTTCTCGGGCGTCTCCTCGACGCCCACGAGCCGGGACACGTTGAGGAAGCGAAGACGCTCGGTGCCGAGCACCTTCTCCTGGTAACTCTGCCGGTAGAGGTCGTCGATCAAGTCGATGTCGACCACCGAGTAGTTGGTGTTTCCGTGGTACCCCATCAGCCGCTGCTTGATCTCGTCCGGCGCGGCGAAGTACTCGTCGACGGCGCCGGGGTCGAAGATCCGGTTGGCGAAGGCGCTGTCGTCGGCGGGGCTGTATCCGTACCGGGAGAAGACCGCGCAGATCTCGGCCTCGGGAAAGACGCGGTGCAGGTAGGCGACGTTCTCGGCGGCGCTCTGTCCCGCGCCCACGACGATGAACCGGGAGGGTGAGGTCCCGTCCAGTTCACCCACCTTGGCGAGGAGATCGGAGTTGTGCCACACCCGGTCGCCGCGCTGGACGCCCTCGGGCAGGAGGGGGCGCAGCCCGGTGCCGATGACGAGGTTGCGGGCCCGGTGGACGGAGAGCCCCTCCCCCGACCGGACCGTCACATCGAGGTACTCCACGATCCCGTCCTGGACGGTGGGCCTGACGGAGACGACCTCGTGCCCGTACGACACCATGTCCGCGACCTGGGCGGCGGCCCACTCGAAGTAGTCGTGGAACTCCACCCGCAGCGGGAAGAGGTTTTTGTGGTTGATGAAGTCGATCAGCCGCCCCTTGCTCTTGAGGTAGCAGAGGAAGCTGAACTCGCTGGTGGGGTTCCGGAGCGTCACCAGGTCCTTGAGGAAGGACACCTGCATGGTCGCGTCGTCGATCAGCATGCCGCGGTGCCAGCCGAAGCGGGGCTGCTGCTCGAAGAAGCGGGCACTGACCGGATGCCGTTCGCCGGCGCGGGCGTTGTGCTCACTGATCGCGATGGCCATGGCCACGTTGGACGGTCCGAAACCGATACCGATGAGGTCGTGGACCTGCGGGGCGTCGGCGGGAAGAACCGGTGACATGTCACTCCCATTCGTGCGGGGAAGCCGCTCATGGCATGGGGAAGGTGCGAGCGTCGGGCAGGCCGACGGCGCGGCTCGAATTTAGGTGAGCCTAAGCTAATCCTGTGAGGCTGTCGAGGGGGCGCCCGGGCGGAGCAAGGGGCGCACGACACGTCAAACACATGGCACCGCGCGCCCGTTGCAAAGCAAGGTAAGCCTTGCTTTACTGGCCCACGGTCCATTCCGGCACAGAGGAGGAACCCCCATGCGGGTCGTCATGTTCGGTTACCAGACCTGGGGTCACCGCACCCTGCAAGCCCTCCTGGACTCCGAGCACGACGTGGTGCTGGTCGTGACACACCCCAAGAGCGAGCACGCCTACGAGAAGATCTGGAGCGACTCCGTCGCCGACCTCGCCGAGGCGAACGGTGTTCCCGTGCTGATCCGCAACCGCCCCGACGACGAGGAGCTGTTCCAGCGCCTCGAAGCGGCCGAGCCGGACATCATCGTGGCCAACAACTGGCGTACGTGGATTCCCCCGCGCATCTTCGCGCTGCCACGCCACGGCACGCTGAACATCCACGACTCACTGCTGCCGAAGTACGCGGGCTTCTCCCCGCTGATCTGGGCGCTGATCAACGGCGAACCCAAAGTGGGCGTCACCGCGCACATGATGAACGACGAGCTCGACGCCGGTGACATCGTCCGGCAGGAGGCGGTCCCGGTCGGCCCGACGGACACCGCCACCGACCTCTTCCACAAGACCGTCGACCTGATCGCCCCCGTCACCACCGGCGCGCTGGCCCTCATCGCCTCCGGGCAGACGGAGTTCACCCGCCAGGACCGCTCGCAGGCGAGCTTCTTCCACAAGCGGTCCGACGAGGACATCCGGATCGACTGGACCTGGCCGGCCGAGGTCCTCGAACGGCTGGTGCGCGCCCAGTCCGACCCGTACCCGAGCGCCTTCACCTTCCACCGGGGCAAGCGGCTCGAAGTCCTCGCCGCCGTCGTCTCCGAGGCGCGGTACGGAGGCACGCCGGGCCGTATCTTCTACCGGGAGGGCGAGGGCGTGGTGATCGTCGCCGGGGCCGACGCGCGTACCGGGCGCAACCACGGCCTGGCCATCACCCGGGTACGCACCGAGGACGGCCGGGAGCTGCCCGCGACCGAGTACTTCACCTCCATGGGCGGCTACCTCACCAACCGCCCCTGACCCCTCGTCAACTTACGTGGTGCGAAACGGCGTTCCGTCAGGGCGTGAGCGTCGCCGCGAGTGCGGCGAGGCCGTCGGTGTAGATGCCGCGGAAGAGGGCGACCGCCTCGGCGTCGTCGACACCCTCGGGAGTGAAGGTGCCGCTCCATTCCACCCGGGCACCCTCCGTGCCCGGGTCGGAGTGCACGGCGAGGGTGGAGAGGTAGCCGGTCACCGGGAACGGCGCGTGGAGGATCGAGTAACTGTACCTGCGGGCCTTGTCGTCGAAGGCTTCGAGGCGCTCGACGATCACGCCGCCGTCCTCGTTGGTGAGGGTGCGCACCCGGCCGCCCTCGCCGAGTTCGCTGGCCGGGATGTAGGGCAGCCAGTCGGGCAGGGTGTCGAATCCGCCGATGAGTTGCCAGACACGGTCGGGCGAGACAGGGACGCGGACGGACACGGTGGTCGTTGCCATGGGATTCTCCTTGAGTGGCTCGGGCAGGCGGCCGGCAGGCGGAGCCCCGCCGGCCGCGGAAAGCCGTCGGTCAGTCGGTGGTGAGGCCGCGGAAAGCCGTCGGCCGGGCGACCGGCCGGTACGGCCGCGGAAAGCCGTCGGTCAGACGGCCGGTACGGGCGCGTCGGGGGCGATCAGTCGCTCCTGGCGCAGCTCCGCCCAGAAGGCGGCCGGAATCCGCTCGCCGAGCGCGGCGACGTCCTCGGCGATGCGGCTGGGCCGGGTGGCGCCGGGTATGACCGCCGCGGTGGCCCGGTGGGCGAGGGAGAACTGCAGGGCGGCGGCCTTGATGCCGACGCCGTGTCGCTGGGCGAGCGCCTTGATCCGCTCGACCTTGGCGATGATCTCCGCCGGTGCCTGCTGATACTCGAAGTGGGTGCCCCCGGCGAGGATGCCCGAGCTGTAGGGGCCGCCGACGACGATGTCGACGTTCTGTTCGGCGGCGGCGGGCAGCAGGCGCTGCAGGGCGCGGTCGTGGTCGAGGAGGGTGTAGCGGCCGGCCAGCAGGAAGGCGTCGGGCTTCGGCTCGTCGAGGTCGAGGGTGAGCTCCAGCGGCTCGACCTTGTTCACGCCCACGCCCCATGCCTTGATGACACCCTCGGCGCGGAGCCTGTCCAGGGTACGGAAGGCGCCGGTGCGGGCACTCTCGTACTGGGCGAGCCACTCGTCGCCGTAGAAGTCCTGGGCAATGTCGTGGACCCAGACGATGTCGAGCCGGTCGGTCTTCAGCCGCGTCAGGCTGTCCTCGATGGAGCGCATCGTGGCGTCGGCCGAGTAGTCGTTGACGATTCGGTTGGGGCGGCCGTGCTCGAAGAGCCCGCCCTTCTCGCCGAGCTCGCGGGCGGCGGGGTCCTCGACCTCGTCCAGGATCACCCGGCCGACCTTGGTGCTGAGGACGTACGCGTCCCGGGGCTGGGCGGCGAGCACCTCGCCCAGGCGGAGCTCGGCGAGGCCGGCGCCGTAGAACGGGGCGGTGTCGAAGTAGCGGATGCCGTGGTCCCAGGCGGCCTGGACGGTGCCGGCGGCCTCCTCGTCGGGGATGGCGCGGAACATGTTGCCCAGCGGGGCGGTTCCGAAGCCGAGCGGGCCGGACAGGAGCGGGGCGATACCCATGGGGAGTTCCTTACGGAGAGTGAGGGGCGGCGTGCTTCCGTACGGGTTCTCGGTGAGAGCCGCGACGGGCAGCCGGTCTGACTTCTCCGACATTAGGAGCGATACTTGAGACTGTCCAAGACAGGCTTGGACTGACTTGAGTCCCCTGAGGTCTTATATGCTCGACCTGCGACAACTTCGTTATTTCGTGGCCGTGGCCGAGGCGGAACACGTCGGCCGCGCCGCCGAGGAACTGCACATCTCGCAGTCGCCTCTCAGCCGGCAGATCGCCCAGCTGGAGAAAACCCTCGGCCTCACCCTGTTCGAGCGCAGCCAGCAGCGCATCCGGCTGACCGCGGACGGACGGGTCTTCCTCAGCGAAACGCGCGCGCTGCTGCGGCACGCGGACCGGCTGGAGAACCTGGGGCGGCGCCTCGGCCGCGGGGAGGAGGGCGGGCTGTGCATCGGGTACGTCTCCGACGCCATGCACACCGGTGTCCTCCCGGCGGCGCTGCGCACCCTCCAGGAGGAACGGCCCGGCATTCATGTGGCGCTCTACAGCCTCGATCCCCAGGAGCAGTTCGTGGGGTTGCGGCAGCGCAGCCTCGACATCGCGCTCGTGCCCCGTCCACCGGCCGAGGACGACCCCGACCTGACGGCAGCCCCACTGCTGGAGGACCCGCTGATGCTCGCGCTGCCGGCGGGCCACCCGCTGGCGGACCGGGAGGACATCGCGGCGCGGGATCTGGACGGTCAGCCCTGGATCGCCGTCGAGGGCTCGGGCGAACCGGCCGCCAGGGACGGGTTCGTCGCCGACTGCGTGGCCTCGGGCTTCACCCCGGACATCCGTCTCAGCGCTCCGGAGCCTCTGACCGCCCTCGGGCTGGTCGCCTCCGGTCTGGGGCTGGCGCTCGTCCAGCGGAGCATGGTCCGCGGCGGCACCGAGGGAGTCACGGTCCGTGAACTGCCGTGGCACCGGGCGTCGGTACATCTGTGGGCCGCATGGCACCGGGTCGATCTCCGGCCGGTGGTGGCATCCTTCCGTACGACCGTCCTGGACGGCCGCGGCCCTGCGCGACCAGCCGAATGACGCTCTCCGGGAGCCGGGTCCCTCGGCTCCGCGTCCTCTCCCCTCGGACGTACGGGGCGGGCGCGGTCTTCTGGCGGTCGGTCAACTCCTGCGCTTGGAAAGGCTGTACAGCAGCACCAGGACCGCGATCACCATCACCGCGACGTGTAACCACGCGGGGGCTGCCGACACGTCTGCGGCACTCGTCAACGAGGACATCTCCACTCCATCCCACTCCCTCGCAGCGAGGGAGGTACACCGGTTCACGTCCCGCGGTCCGCGGGACCTTGGACCACTTCTGCCCCCGTCCGGCGGAACCAGGCCCCCGCGCCGCGTACTCCACCCCTGCGAGGGACCCGCGCGGAGCCGGAGCCGGTAGCGGCGCGGGGACGCCCGGCTCCGGTCCCGGATCGCACCCGGCGCCCCGCGTACCCTGTCTCCCGTGTCCGCCTCACCGCCCCCGCACCACGTCGCCGTACTCGTGCTCGAAGGCGCGAAGCCGCTCGACGTCGGCATCCCCGCACAGGTGTTCACGACCCGCGCGAGCATGCCGTACGAGGTACGGGTGTGCGGCGCCGCCCCCGGGCTGGTCACCGGTGGGGACGGGCTGTCGTACCACGTCGCCGACGGGCTCGACGCGCTCGCCTGGGCCGACATCGTCTTCGTCCCGGGCTACCGGTTCCCCGACCGCGACGACCCGCCGCGGGCCGTCCTCGACGCGCTGATCGCCGCCCACGACCGGGGCGCACGGCTCGCCGCCATCTCCACCGGAGCCTTCGCCCTCGCGGCCACGGGGCTGCTCGACGGCAAACGGGCCACGACCCACTGGCACTACACCCGAGCGCTCGCGGCGAAGCATCCGCTCGTCCGGGTCGACGAGAACGTCCTCTTCGTCGACGACGGCAACGTGCTGACATCGGCGGGCGCCGCCTCGGGCATCGACCTGTGCCTGCACATCCTGCGCGGCGACCTCGGGGTGGCCGCCTCGAACCACGCGGCCCGCCGGCTGGTCGCGGCCCCGTACCGCAGTGGTGGTCAGGCGCAGTACGTGCCGCGCAGTGTGCCCGAGTCCCTGGGCGAGCGGTTCGCCTCCACCCGCGAGTGGGCGCTGCGCAGGCTGGGTGAGCCGCTCACCCTCGACGTGCTGGCCCGGCACGCCGCGGTGTCCTCGCGCACCTTCTCCCGGCGCTTCGTCGAGGACACCGGATACACGCCGATGCAGTGGGTGATGCGGGCCCGCGTCGACATGGCCCGCGAGCTGCTGGAGCGTTCCGAGCGGAGCGTCGAGCAGATCGCCGCCGACACCGGGCTCGGCACCGGCGCGAACCTGCGGCTGCACTTCCACCGCATCCTCGGCACCACCCCGAGCGAGTACCGGCACACCTTCGCGCGAGGTGAGTAGCTCCCCCGCGGGCAACGACCGGGACCGCTCCGCCACGCCGGCGCGGTCCTCCGGTGCGCTGGCACGATCCTTGCGGACCATGGCGATCGAGCCGCTGTCATCGGCACGCCGGGCGCGCGAACCTGGAAGAGAACCGGACACACCGCACCAGGGACGAGGGACAGAACCATGACTCGCATCGCCATCAACGGATTCGGCCGCATCGGACGCAACGTGCTGCGCGCGCTCCTCGAACGCGACAGCAAGCTGGAGATCGTCGCGGTCAACGACCTCACCGAGCCGGCCACTCTGGCACGGCTGCTCGCCTTCGACACGACCTCGGGCCGGCTGGGCCGCCCGGTGTCCGCCGAGGGAGACACCCTCGTCGTGGACGGCCGTCGCATCAAGGTGCTCGCCGAGCGTGAGCCGGCGCAACTGCCGTGGGCCGAGCTCGGCGTGGACATCGTGCTGGAGGCGACCGGCCGCTTCACCTCGGCCGGGGCCGCCCGCGCCCACCTCGACGCAGGGGCGCGGAAGGTCCTCGTCAGCGCTCCGGCGGACGGTGCCGACGTCACCCTCGCGTACGGCGTCAACAACGACGCGTACGACCCCGCCACGCACACCATCGTCTCGAACGCCTCCTGCACGACCAACGCGCTCGCGCCGCTGGCCGCGGTCCTCGACGAACTCGCCGGTATCGAGCACGGCTTCATGACGACGGTGCACGCCTACACGCAGGAGCAGAACCTCCAGGACGGCCCGCACCGCGACGCCCGCCGGGCCCGCGCGGCGGCCGTCAACATCGTGCCGACCACGACCGGCGCCGCCAAGGCGATCGGCCTGGTGCTGCCGAACCTGGACGGCAAGCTGTCGGGCGACTCGATCCGGGTACCGGTGCCGGTGGGTTCGATCGTCGAACTCAACACGACCGTCGCCCGTGACGTGACTCGCGAGGACGTGCTGGAGGCGTACCGCGCCGCGGCGGCGGGTCCGCTCGCCGGGGTTCTGGAGTACTCGGAGGACGCGCTGGTGTCGTCCGACATCACGGGCAACCCGGCTTCGTCGATCTTCGACTCGGCCCTGACCCGCGTCGACGGCCGCCACGTCAAGGTGGTCGCCTGGTACGACAACGAGTGGGGCTTCTCGAACCGGGTGATCGACACCCTCGAACTGCTCGCGGCGGGCTGATCCGGGGGCCGGCCGGCCAGCGGCTGGCCGCTGGCCGCTCTCGAAC
>NZ_JBSFVR010000283.1:0-9921 GCF_053592415.1 Streptomyces sp. NPDC002690
CGGGGACGGGGGCCGTGAGCACGACCTCGGCCGCCACCCCGGACGACGCGGCGCTCGGCGACGGCTTCTACTGGGCCTTCGCACCGGTCGGCAAGACACGCCGTGCCCGCGCGCCTCGACCGCGTGCAGCAGCGCCTGGACTGCAGCGGGCGCCGCGGGGCCCACCCCCTGCTGGGCCACCCGGGCGAGCTGGACGGCCTCGCGGCCGTGCCCGAGGTAGACCGCCTGCCGGCTCATGGTGATCAGCACATAGCTGCCGTAGGCGCGGTCCCCGGCTGCCTGGGCGAGCCGCAGGGCCTGGACGAAGTACCGCTGCGCCAGTCCGTGCGCGGCGATGTCGTACGAGGTCCACCCGGCGAGCCGGGTGAGGTCGGCCGCCGCCGCGAAGAGCCGGCGGCCGGTCGTCTCGGTGTAGCTGCCCCGGAGCATGGGCTCGGCCTCGTGCTCCAGGTAGCGGATCAGAGCCTGGCGGGCGTGACCGCCGCCGTAGGCGTGGTCGAGCGAGCGGAAGAGCTCGCCGACCGAGCGCAGCGCCGCCACGTCGCCGTTGCCGACGCGCTGCCCGGGCCCCCGCTCGGTCTGCCGCTGGCGGGGCACCACGGGGCGCGGGGTGCCGGGGTTTCCGGCGGAGGGCGTACCCGTGCCGCCGTCCGCCGCGCCGCCCGGCCCGTGGCCGGGGGCGGGGAGGGGGGTGGAAGTGGGAGCGGGGCGCTGACCACCGATCCAGGCGCCGGGGGCCTGGCCACCGGGGCCGCCCTGGCCGTGCGGGGCGCTCGTGCGGGTGCCGGAGCGCGCTTCGCCGTGCGGGCCGGAGGCGGGAGCGGCGCCGGGCCCCTGGGGCGCGGCGGGTGCCGGGAGATCGCCCCGGGAGACGGACTCGTCGGCCTGACCGATCAGCCAGTCCCGGCTCGGCACCACCAGTCCGGCCGGGGTGAAGGCGATCTTGCGCAGGTCCGCCTGGTTGCCGGAGTCCTTGCGCCAGAGTCCGCTGACGATGTCGACGGCCTCGGCCGGGGTCGCCGCGAACTCCAGCCCCGCGTACACGGGCGCGCACGCGTCCAGCCCGAGGTCCTGGGCGGTGAGCCGGCGTCCCAGGCGCCGGGTGAAGACCTCGGCGATCAATGCGGGTGTCGTCCCCCGCGGTTGCTGGCCACGCAGCCAGCGGGTCACCGAGGTCTTGTCGTACCGCAGGTCGAGGCCGTGCTCCAGCCCCAGCTGGTCCACCCGGCGGGCCAGGCCCGCGTGGGAGAAGCCGGCCTCCGAGATGAGTGCGGCGAGTCTGCGGTTCGGGGGGTGCGGGGTGCGCTGCGGGGGTCGTTCCGACATCTGCGGTGCGGTCTCCTGCCTTGCCTGGGCCGGGCGTGGCAGCCCTTGGGGAACGGCGTGAATTTAGCGGCCCTCGGAGCGGCCCCGGCCAGGTTCGCTCCATGTTCATCCGATCGTGTGAGGAGTGACGGTCACGCTGACGGGATGACCTGCCGGACGGTCCGGCCCCGGACGGTCGTACAGTGATTCGGGCGCGATCAGTGCACGGTGACGACGGGCGGAGGTACCCCTCCGGGCCGGCGTCACCACGAGTAGGGAGGCATCGCCGTGAGCGAGCTGCGTTTCGTCCGGCTGGGGTTCGGCACGGAGGCCGTCGAGTACCAGGAAGCCTGGCAGAAGCAGCGCGAGCTGCACGCCGCCCGGTTCGAGGACACCGTCCCCGACACCTGCCTGCTGCTGGAGCACCAGTCCGTCTACACGGCGGGCCGGCGCACCACCGACAGCGAGCGGCCCCTGGACGGCACCCCGGTCGTCGACGTGGACCGCGGCGGAAAGATCACCTGGCACGGTCCGGGTCAGCTCGTCGGCTACCCGATCCAGAAGCTGCCGCGCCCGGTCGACGTCGTCGCCCACGTGCGCCGGCTGGAGGAGGCGCTGATCCGCGCCGCCGCCGAGTTCGGCGTGGCCACCAGCCGGGTCGAGGGCCGCAGCGGGGTCTGGGTGCTGGGCGATCCGGTCGAGCAGCGGCCGTCGATCGGCGGCCTGTCCCTGGACTTCGACCCCCGGCTGACCGACGAGGAGTTCGACCCGCGGCTCAACGGCCCCGAGTACGCGCCCTCCAACGCCGGGCAGCGCCGTGAGGACCGCAAGCTGGCCGCCATCGGCATCCGGGTCGCCAAGGGCGTCACGATGCACGGCTTCTCGCTGAACGTGAACCCCGACAACACCGCCTTCGACCGGATCGTGCCGTGCGGCATCCGCGACGCGGGCGTCACCTCGCTCGCGTACGAGCTGGGACGCGACCTCACCATCGCGGACGTGCTCCCGGTCGCGGAGAAGCACCTGCGCGACGTCCTGGAGAACGCCGAGCTCGCGCCCCGCGAGGTGGCTCCCGCTCCCGCGAGCGCCTGACCGCCGGCGGCCCCGGGGATGCCGTACGGGTCCTCTCGGGTGTCCTCGGCCATGCGGTGTGGGCCGTACGGGGAATAGCCCCCGTCGGCCACAGGTTGGCCGGACGTAAGGCCGTGCGAATGACGGGCGTACCCTGGTGTTCGCCGAAGATTCCAATGCAGTGAAAGCAAAGGGGAGTGCCGGAGTGTCCGCTGTCGCACCCGACGGGCGCAAGATGCTGCGCCTGGAGGTCCGGAACAGCCAGACCCCCATCGAGCGCAAGCCCGAGTGGATCAAAACCCGGGCGAAGATGGGCCCCGAGTACAACCAGCTGCAGAAGCTCGTCAAGAGCGAGGGGCTGCACACGGTCTGCCAGGAGGCGGGCTGTCCCAACATCTTCGAATGCTGGGAGGACCGCGAGGCGACCTTCCTCATCGGCGGTGACCAGTGCACCCGGCGCTGCGACTTCTGCCAGATCGACACGGGCAAACCGCAGGCGCTGGACCGCGACGAGCCCCGCCGGGTCGGCGAGTCCGTCGTCACGATGGACCTGAACTACGCCACGATCACCGGCGTCGCCCGCGACGACCTGGAGGACGGCGGTGCGTGGCTCTACGCGGAGACCGTCCGCCAGATCCACGCGCTGACGGACGGGCGCGAGGCCGGCCGCACCAAGGTCGAGCTGCTGATCCCCGACTTCAACGCCGAGCCCGCCCAGCTGGCCGAGGTCTTCTCCTCGCGCCCCGAGGTGCTGGCCCACAACGTCGAGACGGTCCCCCGCATCTTCAAGCGCATCCGTCCGGGCTTCCGGTACGAGCGTTCGCTGGAGGTCATCACGCGGGCCCGTGAGGCCGGTCTGGTGACCAAGTCCAACCTGATCCTCGGCATGGGCGAGACCCGCGAAGAGGTCAGCGAGGCGCTCCAGGACCTGCACGACGCCGGCTGCGAGCTGATCACGATCACTCAGTACCTGCGGCCCTCCGTGCGGCACCACCCCGTCGAGCGCTGGGTGAAGCCGCAGGAGTTCGTGGAGCTGAAGGACGAGGCCGACGCGATCGGGTACTCCGGCGTGATGTCGGGCCCGCTGGTGCGGTCCTCTTACCGCGCCGGACGCCTCTTCCAGCAGGCGATGGAGGCCCGCGACGCGGCCTCCTCCGGAACGGTCGCGCACGCCGCGGCCGTGTGAATCCGAGCACAAGGCATTACCGGGTGGTAACCGCCCGTCCGATGCGGCCCGTACGCTCCCCGCAGGTGGGGGACGCGTATGGGCCGCCTCGGCGTGCGCACGGGCCGCATCAAGGTTTCATTGGTGTTTGACCGACCGGTCATGCCCTGGTAACACCAAGGGGTGACCCTGGTCCCGGAGCAGTGATCCTGGTCCGGCTCCGGAGCAGTGACCCCGGTTCCGCGGGCCTCAGTGGCCGAACCCGCTGTCGCCCTCCGCTTCCCGCACCCCGTTCCGCGCAGCGCGCGGACCGCCCCGAGAGGGAACACCGCCATGCAGGCCGCGCCGGTACGTGCCCACGCCCTTCCGACCGTCACCCACGCCCTCCGCGCCGTCGAGTCGCTGCTGCTCAGCGGCGGCCAGCGGACCGCCCGCCGCAACGCCTGGACCGCGGTCCTGGAGGACCGCCGTCGCGCCAAGGACCGGGTCGAGGCCCAGCACGTACTGGAGGCCGTTGCGGAGCACCGTTCCTCGGCCACGTAAACTTCTGTACATGGCGAGGAAGGCAAACACTGAAGGCGCGGACAGCGCCGAGAACGCGGGGCGGCTCAAGCAGATCGCCCTGACCTACAAGATGACCCGGCGGTCGGACCCGAAGATCGGTCTGATGCTCGCGGGACTGGGGATCGTCGTCTTCGGCGTCCTCCTCGCGATCGGCTTCGCGATCGGTCACCCGGTCTACCTGGGCATCCTGGGCTTCTTCGTGGCCGTCATCGCGGTACTGGTCGTCTTCGGACGGCGCGCGGAGGCTGCGGCCTTCGGCCAGATGGAGGGCCAGCCCGGTGCCGCGGCAGCGGTGCTGGACCGTATCGGGCGCGGCTGGACCACCACTCCGGCGGTGGCGATGAACCGCAGCCAGGACGTCGTGCACCGCGCGGTCGGCAAGGCCGGCATCGTGCTGGTGGCCGAGGGCAACCCGAACCGGGTGAAGAGCCTGCTGGCCGCCGAGAAGAAGCGGATGGCGCGCATCGTCGTCGATGTCCCCGTGCACGACATCATCGTGGGCGACGGCGAGGGCCAGGTGCCGCTGAAGAAGGTGCGCGTGAAGATGCTGAAGTACCCGCGCGTCCTCAGCGGCCCGCAGGTCACGGCGGCCAACGACCGGCTGCGGGCGATGGGTGACCTGATGAGCAACATGCCGCTGCCGAAGGGCCCCATGCCGAAGGGCATGCGGATGCCGCGCGGCGGAAAGACGCGCTGACCGGCACCTCGCAGCACCCCGGGCTCCATTTCACTTCTCTCGCCGCGCGGGCGCGGCACGCGGCTCCCCGTGGTTTCGCGTCCACACGTCATCTGTCATGCGTCACACGCTCACCCCAGAGGGGCGGCCCCGGACCGGGAACGGTCGGGACCGCCCCTCTTCGCGTGCCCGGGCGGGTGCGGTGGGCGGGTGCGGTGGGCGGGTGCGGTGGGCGGGTGCGGTGGGCGGGTGCGGGGTGCGGGGTGCGGGGTGCGGCTCGGCCGGGAAACGGCGCAAAAGGGGCCATGACGGCCGTACGCGTGCGTCCCGTCCACATGGTGAACGGGACGGGTCACGGTACGGATGCGGTTGTCCGGATGGCGGAACGCCTCGGGCCCGCCGCGGAGAGCCGGGGCGGCCCGGAGCGGCCACCGGGGTCGTGGCGGGCGCCGGACGGGCCCCGGGAGGGTCAGAGGCGGACCTGGACGGACCGGGAGAGCCGGTCGTGCAGTCCGCGTCCGTCGCGGTCCCAGATGAGGGCCGGGATCACCAGGAGCAGCAGCACGGTCCGAACGAGTACGCGCCCCATACCGAGCCGCCCGCCACCCTCGGAGACGAGGCGCAGGCGCAGCAGGCGCTTGCCGGGGGTGAAGCCGAGGGTGCCCACGGTCAGGAAGCTCAGGACCAGGAAGACGAGCAACGCCCAGTTACCGGCGGCCTGTTGGTCACCGCCTGCGATGAGCCCGTATGCGATCAAGAAGCAGAGCGCCCAGTCGACGAAGATCGCGCCGAAGCGGCGGCCGAGCGGGGCGACGGACCCCGGACCCTCCTCGGGCAGCCCGAGGCGCTTGCCCCGGTAGCCGAAGTCGACGCCCATGTCCTCGGCGGCGGCCTGGGGGCCGGAGAGCCACGATCCGATTGCTTGCCTGTTGTCCACCCGACCACGGTACTGCGGCCGTGTTTGCTTCCTGCCGCCCGGGGCACGGGTTGGGGCGTTGGGGTGTCCCCCACCGCGCGCCCGGTTAACTTGGGCGAAACAAATGGGTCATGCTGGGGAAATCCCGTCTGCCTAAGGTCGCCCTCAACGTGCGCCACCGCACTGGCGACACACACGAGCTACAACCCCAGCCCCTCCGGGCCGGGAGTAGGAGGAGTTGGATGTTCCAGAACGCCGACGAAGTGCAGAAGTACGTCGCGGACAACGACGTGAAGTTCATCGACGTCCGCTTCTGCGACCTGCCCGGTGTGATGCAGCACTTCACCATCCCGGCAGCGAGCTTCGACCCGGCCGAGGAACTCGCCTTCGACGGTTCGTCGATCCGCGGCTTCCAGGCCATCCACGAGTCCGACATGGCGCTCCGCGCCGACCTGTCGACCGCCCGGGTGGACCCCTTCCGCCGCGACAAGACGGTCAACATCAACTTCTTCATCCACGACCCGATCACCGGCGAGCAGTACAGCCGTGACCCGCGGAACGTGGCCAAGAAGGCCGAGGCGTACCTCGCCTCCACCGGCTTCGCCGACACCGCCTACTTCGGTCCCGAGGCGGAGTTCTACGTCTTCGACAACGTCCGCTTCCAGACGTCGGCGAACGAGAGCTTCTACCACATCGACTCCGAGGCCGGCGCCTGGAACACCGGTGCGGTCGAGAACAACCGCGGGTACAAGGTCCGTTACAAGGGCGGCTACTTCCCGACCCCGCCGGTCGACCACTTCGCCGACCTGCGTGCCGAGATCTCCCTGGAGCTGGACAAGAACGGCCTCCAGGTCGAGCGCCAGCACCACGAGGTCGGCACCGCCGGCCAGGCCGAGATCAACTACAAGTTCAACACGCTGCTCGCCGCGGCCGACGACCTGATGCTCTTCAAGTACATCGTGAAGAACGTCGCCTGGCGCAACGGCAAGACCGCGACCTTCATGCCGAAGCCGATCTTCGGCGACAACGGCTCGGGCATGCACGTGCACCAGTCGCTGTGGCAGGGCGGCGTGCCGCTCTTCTACGACGAGCAGGGTTACGCCGGCCTGTCGGACATGGCCCGCTACTACATCGGCGGCATCCTCAAGCACGCCCCGTCGCTGCTGGCCTTCACCAACCCGACGGTGAACTCCTACCACCGCCTGGTCCCCGGCTTCGAGGCCCCGGTCAACATGGTGTACTCGCAGCGCAACCGCTCCGCCGCGATGCGTATCCCGATCACCGGCTCGAACCCCAAGGCCAAGCGCGTCGAGTTCCGTGCCCCGGACCCGTCCTCGAACCCGTACCTCGCGTTCGCGGCGCTCCTGATGGCCGGCCTCGACGGCGTGAAGAACAAGATCGAGCCGGCCGAGCCGATCGACAAGGACCTGTACGAGCTGGCTCCCGAGGAGCACGCCAACGTCCAGCAGGTCCCGACCTCGCTGCCGGCCGTCCTCGAGGCGCTGGAGCAGGACAACGAGTACCTCCAGGCCGGCGGTGTCTTCACCACCGACCTGATCGAGACGTGGATCGACTACAAGCGCACCCACGAGATCGCCCCGATCCAGCTGCGCCCGCACCCGCACGAGTTCGAGCTGTACTTCGACCTCTAAGTCGGCCCTGCGTACCGGGTACGCGCCGAACCGTCGATTCGTCGACGTGACATCAGTGGCACGAACGAGGGCCGCTGCCCCTGACCGGGGTGGCGGCCCTCGTTCGTCTGCGTTTCCGGGGTCTGCCCGGGCTAAGGGCTTGCGGGGAATCAAAGTGTTGCTTCCCCGCAAGCCCTTAGAGCTCGTAACGCGATCTTGTGAATGATGGCTGGCAGGGCGTTACCGGTGTGATGATTCGGCCGTTCGTGAGGGCGTGGGTACTCGACCGTGGATCGTGGACGATGAGTTGTGGGCGCTGATCGAGCCGTTGCTGCCGCCGTGGCCGGAGCGGTCGCCGGGGCCGAGACCTGTGCCGGACCGACTCTGCCTCCAGGGCATCCTCTTCGTCCTCTACAACGACATAGCCTGGCAACTCCTGCCCCTGGAGCTGGGGTTCGGCTCGGGACAGACATGCTGGCGCCGGCTGGACCGGTGGCAGAGGGCAGGGGTCTTCGACCAGTTGCATCGGGTCCTGCTCGCGGAGCTCAACGCGGCCGGCAAACTCGACTGGTCACGTGCGTGCGTCTGCTGCTGAAAGCCGCCGGCGTCGCCTCCGTGGACCTAATCGCGCACCGCGACACCTGGGAATGGCTCACCGCCCTGGCCGTCGACCACGACCACTTCCGCACCCCGCCCTCGGTGGAGGACGTCAAGGAAGGACGCGTCCAGACCGTCCTGTCCGGCCGCTCCCTCATCGGCCTGCTCATCAAGCTGTGGGACACCCGCCACGCCACGACCCCGCTCGAAGCGGACTGGGCACTGGCCACGACCGCCTACAACCGGATCGCCGCCGAGCTCACCGGTGTCGACGGCGAAGGACAGACCATCCGCATCGTCCTGGACGACGGCCTCCCCCACGAGACCGGCGACTGACACACGGCACCACGGCCGACGGCCATCCGTGCCGGCCGTGGTGCCGCCATGGCGCAGCCGGAGGTGCTCAGGTTAGGTGCCACGCTTCCGCGACTTCCGGTTGTCGGGGCCGTCTGTCAGAGCTCGATCTTTCGGCCGCGAAGCGGTACGTCCGGACAGCCCTCGGTGTCGGCCTGGTGTGCTGGCGCGACGTGTGCGGCCCCCTGACCTGTTCGGTCAGGGGGCCGCAGGGAGCACTTGGTGGGGATCAGCTGAGCTGGTCGCCGGTGTAGCGGAAGATCTCCCCTGCGCCGTTGTGTGCCAGACGGTGCCGTCGGCGCCGGCGGCGATGTCGGTAGCGGTGCCGGGAATTTTTGACCCAGGGGTTGCCGCCGCTGGCGTCGTTGTTGGTGTACCGGTAGACGCTGCCGGCGGGGTCGACGCCCCACACGTTGGTCCGGGAGCCCACCGTGATCCGCTTCAGGCTGCCGTTGACGTCTGCCCACGGGTCGGAGGGGTCTTGGTCCCCGGTGTACTGGTAGACCCGGTTGCTGCTGTTGCCCCCCAGACGGTGCCGTCCGCCGCCGAAGTGCCCTCGTGAACGTGCTTGATGTGGTCCCAGAGGGAAACCTCATCATCGCAGGTCACAGGGCACTTCTTCGTTCCCGGAGAAGTTGCCCACAGCTATCAGGCCGGTGGATCCCGGCTGAGCTGTCGGCGTGTCACGCCGGCGTTCTATCGCGATCCGCCCCAGCGCGGCAGCGGAATACGAATACTGATCACGAAATCACACAGGCCCTAATAGACCCTGAGCGTTTTCCCGCTGGCGTAAGTCAGAGCGCCAGCCCGGATATCTGTCCCGAAAAAGCCTCCGACTGAGAGCCCGACACCGGTACCGCCCCGCGCCCAAGGTGAGCTCTTTTGGCAACAAGCGTTCGTCACGGTGACCTTGTAGTCGACGTTGTTAGGTGTGTATCCGTTGACCCAGAGGTTTTTGTCAACACCGCCATAGTGAAGTGCGACCCAGTCGCCGCTGTACCACTTGGACCCCGTGTAACTGATGGTGCACTGCACGTCTCCCCCTGCCCATACCTCTTCGGGGCATCTCGCGTTGGTAGCCCCCTGGATTCCCGCCGAGGACGCCGTCGCTTGCCCCACAAGAGGCAATGAGAGCATGGCAAGTACGGCCAGGGAAGTGATGGATTTTCTCACGACTCACCCATCTGTAGCAGACCTGTTCGGACCTGCACAGTAGGGCCAAATACCCCGTGCCCGCCTTGGGGTGCGGCAAGGCGGGCCGAAAATGCACGGAGTTTGACCGACACGGCATTGTTGAAAATCTGAGCGACCTGGCTGCGCACGCCGGCAGCTTGAGTCTTTCCGCTTCAGATGAAATCCATCGTGACGGTTCCTGCCGCGTAGTCGACACGGCGGCCATCGGCGTAGGTCCGCGTCGTGGCACTCTTCCTGACGCCCTGATCCCAATCCCTGGCCGTACGCTCATTCACGCCGACGCTTCTGGCCGCCACGGCCTGTGCGGCACCCCTGGCCCTCAGCTGTTCGTACTCGTCCCACCGCAGATGCCCTTAGAGCTCGTAACACGATCTTGCTGAATCGTCCTGGTAGGCCGTTACCGGTGTGATGATTCGGCCGTTCGTGAGGGTGTGGGTACCCGACCGTG
>NZ_JBSFVR010000284.1:0-9906 GCF_053592415.1 Streptomyces sp. NPDC002690
GGCCAGCCCCCCGCCCCCCCGCCCGCCGGTTCCCCCGCCGGGCCCCCCCCCGCCGCGGCGGCGGGCGGCGACGCTCCGCGGCGGCTGTACGCGGACCCCGGCCTGCCGGACAAGGTCTTCCGTACGGTCGCCCGCTCCGGCGGGACCCTCGTCCTGCTGGTGATGCTGCTCGTCGGCGGGTTCCTCTTCGCGCGGGCCCGCCTGGCCCTGGCGGACGCCGGCTGGTCCTTCCTCACGACCTCCCAATGGGCCCCCGACGCGGGGAACTTCGGTATCGCCGCGGTGCTCGTCGGGACGGTCCTCATCGCCCTGATCGCGATCGTCTTCGCGTTCCCGCTGGCGCTGGGTTCCGCGCTCTACATCTCCGAGTACGCCTCACCGAGGCTGCGCCGCACCCTCATCAGCGTGGTCGACCTGATGGCCGCCGTGCCGTCCGTCGTCTACGGCCTGTTCGGGTTCTTCTTCCTCCAGGACAAGGTGGTGCCCACCGCCCGGTGGATCGCCACTTACCTCGGCTGGATACCGGTGTTCGGCGTCGAGGGCGCCGACCCGGACGACCCGCTGTCGCCGCCGAGCGTCTACACCTCGTCCTCGATGCTCGCGGGGCTGGTCGTCGCGATGATGATCGCGCCGATCATCTGCTCGATCATGCGCGAGGTGTTCTCGCAGGCTCCGGCCGGTGAGCGGGAGGGCGCCTACGCCCTCGGGGCGACCCGCTGGGGCATGATCCGCAGCGTCGTCCTGCCCTTCGCCAAGGGCGGCATCATCGGCGGCACGATGCTCGGGCTCGGCCGCGCGCTGGGCGAGACCATCGGTGTCTTCATGGTCATCTCGCTGACCTTCGACGTCCAGTGGCACGTGCTCCAGGCCGGTACCAGCTCCGTCTCCTCGCTCATCGCCCTGCGCTACGGCGAGGCGGGCGAGTTCGGGATGTCGGCGCTGATGGCGGCCGGGTTCGCCCTCTTCGTCATGACGCTGATCGTCAACTTCGCGGCCTCGTCCATCGTCGCCCGCAGCCGCTCCGGCGCATCCAGCGACGCGTGAGCGCGCCGCCCGCACCCCGCGCGGTACGCGCCCGGTTCTGCCCGGTTTCTTGCCCCAGAAATGAGCGTTACGACCATGACTCTGGCCCCTGAAGCGCCCCGCGCGACCGGTGGCGCGGACCCAGCCCCCGGCGCCGCGCCCCGTACCTTCCTGCCCGGGCCCGCCCGTACCAAGGACCCCGCCGGCGAGCGCCGCCGGGCCCTGTCCCCGCTCCGCGCCTCCGACCTGTACGCCCTGCTCGGCGCCGCCGCCGGATCACTCTCGCTGACCTGGCTGGTCTTCGCCCGCCTCACGCCGTTCAACGGCGTGGTCGGGTTCGTCGTCGTGGCGTACCTCCTCTTCCTGGGGCTGTACGCGCTGGTGGTCTCGCTGGACGAGGACGGCCCGGCGGTCGTGGACCGGGTGGCCGCCGCCGTGATCCGTTCCCTCGGACTGCTGCTGGTGGCGATCCTCGTCTACGTCGTCGTCTACGCGCTCTTCGAGGGCCGCAAGGCGCTGGTGCACCTCAGCTTCTTCACCGAGGACATGCGGTTCGCCGGTCCGCTGGAGCCGTTGTCGGTGGGTGGCGCGCTGCACGCGGCCGTGGGCACGCTCATCATGATCACCATCGCGCTGCTGGTCACCGTGCCGATCGGGCTGGTGTGCGCGGTCTTCCTCAACGAGGTGCCCGGAGCCTTCGCCCGCTTCGTGCGCACGGTGGTGGAGGCGATGACCGCGCTGCCGTCGATCGTGGCCGGCCTGTTCATCTACGCGACCGTCATCCTCGCCGTCGGCATGGACCGCTCCGGCTTCGCGGCGGCGCTCGCGCTCTCCGTGATGATGCTGCCGATCGTGATCCGCGCCGCCGACGTCGTCATCCGGCTGGTGCCCGGCACCCTGCGCGAGGCCAGCTACGCCCTGGGCACCTCCCGTTGGCGGACGGTCTGGCACGTCGTCCTGCCGACCTGCCGGTCCGGGCTGACGACCTCGGTCATCCTCGGTACCGCCCGGGGCATCGGCGAGACCTCGCCGGTGCTCCTCACGGCGGGCTTCACCGCCGAGATGAACTGGGACCCGTTCTCCGGGCCGATGGTGTCGCTGCCGCTGGCCACCTTCACCTTCGTCCGCTCGCCCGAGCCGAACATGATCTCGCGCGGATTCGGTACCGCCGCACTGCTCATGGCCTTGGTGCTGCTGCTGTTCGTCATCGCCCGGGTGCTGGGCGGACGCGGACCGGGGCAGCTCTCGCGCGGCCAGGAGCACCGCCGTGTCACCGCCTCCCGCCGGGACGCGGCCCGGTTCGCCGCGCGGGGCCCCGTACGCCCCGCGGAGCCGTCCACCGGCCCGGCGCCGAACCCGCACCAGTACCCCACGACACCGTGACGCGCCGCGCCGACGGCCGCGCGCCGCACCCGGACCCCCCGCTCCACCCCGCACCGCACACCCCGAACCTGCGTGCCGCGCACCCGCACGCCGCCAAGGAGAACATCGTGAGACCCGCCACCGTCCCCGCCCGTTCGGGGGTGATGCTGCTGGCCCTGCTACTGGTGTTCGGCGCGCTCTCCGCCGTCCGGGCACCCGTCGCCGAGGCCGCCTCGTACGCGAAGATCACCGGCTCCGGCTCCACCTGGAGCGCCAACGCGGTCACCCAGTGGGTCCGCAACGTCAAGGCCAACTTCGGCATGACGGTCAACTTCACCGACAACGGCTCCTCCCAGGGCCGTGAGCAGTTCCGCAACAACGTGGTGGACTTCGCCGTCTCCGAGATCCCGTACGGGCTGACGGAACAGGGCGTCCGGGACTCGCCCCCGCAGCGCGGCTACGCCTACATGCCGATCGTCGCCGGTGGTACGTCATTCATGTACAACCTCAAGATCAACGGCAAGCGGGTCACCAACCTGCGGCTCTCCGGCCCGGTCATCGCGAAGATCTTCACCGGGGCGATCACCCGCTGGAACGACGGCGCGATCAAGGCCGACAACCCCGGCCTGACCCTGCCCGCCCGCCAGATCATCCCCGTCGTCCGCTCCGACGGCTCCGGCACGACCGCCCAGTTCACCACCTGGCTGGCGAAGGAGCAGACATCGGTCTGGAACGCCTACTGCAACAAGACCGGCCGCGGCAGCGGTTGTGGCATGACCTCGAACTACCCCCTCCTCGGCGGGAGTTCGATGATCGCCAAGTCCGGGTCGAACGGTGTCGCCGGTCACGTCCGCCAGGCGTCCGGTGAAGGCGCGATCACTTACGTCGAGTACTCCTACGCCCTCAAGACGGGCTTCCCGGTCGCCAAGATGCTCAACACGTCCGGCTACTACGTCGAGCCGACCGCCGCCAGCGTGGCCGTCGGCCTGCTCGGCGCGAAGATCAACACGGACAAGAGCAGCCCCTCCTACCTCACCCAGATCCTCGACGGCGTCTACCGCAACGGCGACGACCGCACCTACCCGCTGTCCAGCTACAGCTACATGATCCTGCCGACGAAGGAGGAGGCCGGCTTCACCAAGAGCAAGGGCAACTCCCTCGGCACGTTCGGCCGTTACTTCCTCTGCGACGGTCAGCAGCAGGCGGAGGAGCTCGGCTACTCGCCGCTCCCGAAGAACCTGGTGCAGGCCGGCTTCGACCAGCTGCGCAAGGTGCCAGGAGCCCCCACCTCCGCGATCGACATCAACAAGTGCCGCAACCCCACCTTCTCCAGCGACGGCACCAACACCCTGGCCAAGAAGGCGCCCCAGCCGAAGGCGTGCGACAAGCAGGGCCCCACCCAGTGCACCACCGGCACCGCCGGTGACACCCGCACCACCCCGGTCAAGCCCAGTGCTTCCGGCACCGGCGGCTCCTCCGCGGGCGGCACGACCGGCACCACGACCTCGACGGGCGGCGCCACGGCGACCGGTGGTTCCACCGGCGGCCAAGGCTCGGAGACCGCGGGCACGGGCGGCGCGGCCACGGACACGGACGGGGACGGACAGCCCGACGCGACCGCAGGCGGTACGGGCGGGACGGACGGAACCACGGGCACCACGGTCGACCCCGACACCGGCGAGGTGATCACCGACTCGACGGCCGTCGGGGACAGTTCGGTCGTCGCCAACCCGGTCACCCTCGCCTCGGGCAGCGGCCTCGGGCTGCGCGGCGCGCTGATGGCCCTCTCCGCACTGCTGCTCGTCGCGCTGGTCGTCGTACCCCCGCTGACCGCACGGGCCATGGCCGCCCGCGCCCGGCGCAGGGGAGACGCGGCATGAGCGGCGCGCGGAAGACCCACAACGGCGAGCCGGAGGAGAGGAGACCGCTCGTGCGCCGCACGCGTGTGACGGCACCAGGGCGGCTCGTGTCCGCGCGGCGCCGGGTCGTGGCCGGCATGGGCGCGCTGACGGCGGCTCTCGTGCTCGCCGTGCTGCCGGTGCCGCCGGGCGGCGACACCCCGGCGAGCGCGGCGGAGCAGAACGGCTCCGCGGTGACGAAGACCGGCAGGAAGGGGCCGTACGACGACTTCTCCACGCTGAAGGTGACGGTCAGCCAGACCAAGGACCTGCGGGGGCAGGCGGTCAAGGTCTCCTGGACGGGCGCTACTCCGGGCACCACGGAGCCGGCCCGGGACTTCATGCAACTGATGCAGTGCTGGGGCGACGATCCCGACGCGGGGCCCTCGCGCGAGCAGTGCGAGTTCGGGGCGACGAGCAGCGCCTCTCCCGGTTCCACGCGGGCGCTCGTACCGAGCTCGGACGCCGACCCTGCCGAGGGCGACTACGCCGATCTCCCCGACGAACCCCTGGGCGGCAACAAGTTCGTTCCCTTCCGGCCGGTCAGCGGCGCCACGACGACGGGAGCCTTCGACTTCACCTATTTCACCGACGGGGACACCAACAACATTCCCTGGGTGGCGAACGACTCCGGGGGATCGGGTGAGGCCATCTTCGAGGTGCGGACCTCCGTGGAGTCACCGCACCTGGGTTGCGGAGCCCGCCGGAACGCCGAGGGAGCGATCCAGCCGTGCTGGCTCGTCGCTGTCCCGCGGGGCGACCACAACCCGGACGGCCGACTGGCGGAGTCCTCGTCGTCCCCCGCGGCGGCCAGTGCGCTGAGCCAGTCGATCTGGGACCAGCGCCTGACGTTCCGGCTCGACTTCCTTCCCGTGGGCGACAACTGCGACCCCGACAAGCCCGAACGGCGCACCATCGGCTCCGAGCTGGTCACCGACGCGATGACCTCGTGGCAGAGCAAGCTCTGCGCCGGCGGGACCCACCGGTTCACCTTCACGCAGGCCGGCGAGGAGACGGCCCGCTCGGCGATCACCGCACCCACGGACACCTCGCCCGGCCTCGCCTACACGGTGGACCCGGTGGAGACGGGCGGTGACGGCGCACCGGTGGTGCACGCGCCGGTCGCGGTCAGCGGCCTCACGATCGGCTTCCTCTGGAACTACGAAGCCGACGCGGTCTCCCATCACGTGAGCCGGCTCCGGCTCAACCAGCGGCTCCTGGCGAAGCTGTTGACCGAGTCGTACGTGGAGAACGTACGCATGGGCATCTACGGCCAACCCGAACCAGACACCGTCGCCGGCAATCCCATCCGGATCGCGGCGGACCCGGAATTCCTCCAGTTGAATCCTGAGGTCACCGCCGGGCGAGAGGCACCGAACGGGATGGTCGTGGGCCTGGAGAATTCCGACACGGCGCGCATGTTGTGGCGCTATCTCATCCAGAACGACGACGCCCGCTCATTCCTCGAAGGTGAGCCCGACCCGTGGGGAATGCATCTCAACACCAGCTACAAGGAGTTGGGACTGACCGAAGATCCCTTCGACTACTACCCGAAGAGCGACACGACATCCACCGCCACCCAGTGCGAGAACGTCGAATACAGCAGCCAGAACCTGGTGCCCTACGCCAACGACATGCACAGCACCGCGCTGAAGATCCGGCGGGGCTACTCGGGGCTGGCATTCATCTGCAACGCGACGACGCAGTTCGCGCTGTCGGGTACGCGTCCCAAGCTGAACAACGCTCATGAGATCGGTATCGCGGACACCGCTTCCGCCGATCGGTACCTCCTGGACGTGGCGGCCCTGCCCAACGCCGACGGCACCTTCGTGAAGCCGACGACTGCCACCATGCTCAAGGCGGTCACGCAGATGCCGGACTCCGCCGTCCCGGGAGTGAAGACGACCGACCCGGCCAAGGTACGCGGCAGCGCCTACCCGCTGACCTCCGTCGTCTACGCCGCGGCATCCGTCGACCAGCCGCAGGATGCCCGCGCGGACTACGCCAAGGTCATCCGGTACGCCGCGGGTGACGGGCAGACCCCCGGCACCGCGGCCGGCGAACTGCCGGCCGGGTACGCCCCGCTGCCGCAGCAGTTGCGTACCCAGGCGCTCGCGGCCGCGACCGCACTGGAGAAGGGCGTGGTCCCCGAAGGCGGGACCTCCGCGGACGGTGGTTCCACGGGCGGGGGCGACAGCGGCACCACCTCGGGCGGCGGCTCCGGCACGAGCGGTACGGAATCGGCTTCGTCCGGCTCGACGGGCGGCTCCACGGAGGCGTCCGGGTCCACCGGTACGTCCGGAACGTCCCCGGCGTCCGGGGGCGCGGCGGGCGGCACCGCCGCCATCGCCGCGGGAGGGAGTACCACGGCCACGGCGGCGTCCGGCACCACTCCCTCCGAACTGCTCGGCGCGGTCCGCTGGGTCCTGCTCGGCGTGCTCGTCCTGGGCGGCGCGGCCTCCCTGTCCGGGCCTGTCCTGCTGCGCCTCGCCGCGCGCAGGGGCGGGACGGAGGCGGCGGCCGGCTCTTAAGAATCCGGTGCACGGGATTCGCGCTTTCCAGGAGAAATCATCTCCGGGAAAGCGCGATTTCCCAGCGGCACCTCCGGAACCTCTACGGGTGGCGCAGGAAACAATCCATTCACTTGATCCGCCCTTCGGATTTGTGGTCACAGGCCCGCCGATCCGGAAGTGTGAGCACCGCCGGCCGACGGGCCGGAAGCGCGAAAATCCGGATTGCTCCACTGCTCCCTTCCTTGTCATCCGTACGCATGGAATCCGTTTCCACGGAGGAGAAAACAGTGAACGTCACGTCTCGTGTTCGTGCCGGTGCCGTCGTCGGTGCTGTCGCTCTCGCCCTCGGCGCCTTCGCCGCCCCGGCCGCTATCGCCGACCCGCCGGCCGCCGAGTACCGCACCCTCGCCGGTGTCGGTTCGGACACGACCCAGGACGTCGTGAACGCCCTCGGCAATGTGGTCCTGAACAGTTCCAACGCCAAGATCATCGCCTCGTACGACGCCACCGGCTCGGCGACGATCAAGACCCGCGCGACCAACTGTGTGGTCAACCGGCCCAACGGCTCCTCGGCCGGCATCACCGCCCTGGCCGCCGATGTCGCCGACACCACCGTCGACTGCATCGACTTCGCCCGTTCCTCGCGCGGTGTCAAGACGGCGGGCTCCACCCTCACCTGGATCCCCTTCGCGAAGGACGCGGTTTCCGTCGCGGTCCGCACCGACAGCGCGCTCTACGCCGCCGGCGCCCAGAACCTCACCACGGCGCAGCTGGCGTCCATCTACACGTGCAGCACGACCACGCTGAACGGCGTGACCCTCACCCCGCTGCTCCCACAGACCGGTTCGGGCACCCGCTCCTTCTTCCTGGAGAAGCTCGGCCTGACGGACGCCCAGGTCGGGTCCTGCGTCGACCAGACGGTCCAGGAGAACAACGGCGTCGCCCTGAACACCGCCGGCGACATCGCCCCGTACTCGGTGGCCCAGTACATCGCCCAGGTCAACGCCAAGGTCAGCGACATCCACGGAACGACCGACCTGATCCAGGTCAACAGCACCGCGCCCTACACCTCGGCCTTCGCCCTCAACACCGGCTTCACCTTCACCCGTGACGTCTACAACGTCGTCCCGACCGCGAAGCTCACCGACGCCACCATCGCCTCCACGTTCGTCGGCTCGACCTCCAAGGTCTGCGCCGCCGGTTCCACCATCACCTCTTACGGATTCGGCTCCCTCGGCACCGCCTGCGGCGCCACCACGATCACCGGCAACAACTAGTCACACCGCACCGCCGCGCACCACGGCCGGGCACCCCACGGGTGCCCGGCCCCCCGGCGTATCCCGTCCGGGGACCGCCGTCGCCGACGAACCCCGACCGGACGGTGTCCAGCGGACCGAGATCGTCCGCCCGGCCTTGATCCGCCGGACACCGCCTGGCCGGCCCGACGCGCATCACGGTGGGCACTCCACCGGCCCGGCCCGCCCACACATCCATCCATCCCATCCATCCACCTATCGCTCTCCTGGGGGACATCGCCCATGAACCGCTTGGCACCACTGAGATCGCCCGTGGCACTGCTGACGACGTGTGCCCTACTGTTCGCCGCGCTCGCGGCCTTGCTCGCCATGGCCACGCAGGCACACGCGTTCAGCACCGTCGGATCGCTCACACTCACCCCGGCGAGCGGCAAGATCGATGATCCGCTCATCGCGTCCCGCGCCGAGACCGACGGTCCGTGCCCCGCCGGGTCGGTCGGGGCACCGTCGCTCATGGTGGTCCTGCCCGGTCAGGACGGAGTCGGCCTCAAGCTGGCGAACTTCACGAACGACGCGGCGACCACCACCGATGGTCCGTTCGCCGGGGAGCTGAAGACAGCTGTCCCGGCCGTCCTCCACCGCACCCTGGGACAGCGCCTGCTGCAGGCCATCCCCGAGGGCTCGTTCGACGGTGTCTACACCGTGGGCCTCACCTGTGATTCGTCGGCGGCCGACGCACCTGCCTTCACCGCCCTCATCAAGGTGGAAGGGGACTCCTGGTCGGTCCTGGAGCAGAAGGCCACCACTGTCACGCTCTCCAGCGTTCCCGAGAACCCCGTGGTGGGCGCCGACTACACCCTGGTCACCACGGTGGTCCCGGAGGGCGCGAACGGGCGGATCACTCTCGCCTCGATGGCCGGTGTGAACACCGAGCCCGTGACGATCGCCGAGAAGGACACGACGGACGGAAAAGCGGAGTTCACCCTCACCGCACCGTCGACGCCCGGCGCGATCTACTTCCGGACGACCTTCACTCCCACCGACGTCCAGCAGTACGGGCCGTCCGTGACCGACGGCCAGGTCGTCGCTGTCGGGGCCCCCACCACCCCTCCCCCCACGACTCCCGCCCCCGGTGGGTCCGAGGACCTGGTGGTCACCGACTCCGAAGGCAACCCCCTCGAAGCCGACCCCGCGCTGGAGCCCGGTGACACCGTGAAGATCACCGCGCACGGATTCGCGGCGGCGGCCGCCGTCAAGGCCGACCTCGACGGCGGCACCGCCCTCACCGACGCGACCGCCGACGCCGAAGGCACCGTCACGGACTACGCGTTCACCGTGCCCGACGACATCGAGGACGGCGACCACGCCCTCACGCTGGCGGAGGACGGGTCCGGCGGGCAGAGCGTCGAGTTCGCGTTCACCACGGGCGCTGACGCGACCGGCGACCCCAGCGGCACTCCGACGGACGACCCGAGCGACACCGCGAGTCCGGACGCCTCCACCGCGGGCTCCGGCTCCGGCGACACCGGCGGCTCGGACGGTGGCAGCTCGGACACCGGCGGCCTCGGCACCGACTCGGGCTCGGGCTCGGGCGGCGGCGTACTCGCCTCCACCGGTGCCCAGCTCGGCACGGCCGCACTCGGTGGCCTCGCGCTGATCTCCGCCGGTGCCGCCCTCGTCATCCACGTACGCCGCAGGGGCATGCTCCACTTCGGCACCCCGCGTCACTGACCCGTCCCCGACCGACCCGTCCGCCGCGGCCTTGGCCACGCGTTAGTCATGGTGCTGCGCGTGCCGCGGCTCCTCGGACGCGCACCGTCGCACACCTCGCACCCATGTCCCGGAGGCGCATCG
>NZ_JBSFVR010000285.1:0-9836 GCF_053592415.1 Streptomyces sp. NPDC002690
CGGGCCCAGGTCGCGCACCCTCCACATCTGCGGACAATTGACTCAAGTCGACCGCCGCCGCATCGCCGTCACCACCCCGCCGCCGTATCGGGAGGGTTGGAGGCGAGACCTTGTCGTCACCGGTTTGACAGGTGACGATTCACATGCCAGATTAATCACCAGTCAGAACGGTGACGGATGCGCGTGAACAGGCCCGTCACGGCCGTCGAATGATCGAGAGGAACATGTCGTGGGAAACACCAAGGGCGGACGCAAGCGGCTGGTGACGGGTGTGGTCTCGACGCTCACCGCGGGACTCGCACTCGGGGCGTTCGCCCTCAGCGGCACCGCCAGCGGGGCTGCGAAGACCACTGCCGCCGGACACTCCGTCAAGCCGACGATCGTTCTGGAGCACGGCGCCTTCGCGGACGCCTCCAGTTGGAACGGCGTCATCTCCGCCCTGCGCGCCGACGGCTACCCGGTCGTCGCCGCCGCCAACCCGCTGCGCGGCCCCGCCTCCGACGCGGCCGCCCTGCGCACGGTCCTCGACCACGTCGAGGGACCGAAGATCCTTGTCGGCCACTCGTACGGCGGCAACGTCATCAGTGAGGCCGCCACCGACGACCCCCAGGTCAAGGGCCTCGTCTACGTCGCGGCCTTCCTGCCGGCCGCCGGCGAGAGCGCTCTGGAGCTGACCAACAAGTACCCCGGCTCCACGCTCCCCGACGCCCTCGACCCGGTCACCTACCCGGTCGCGGGCGGCTCCACCGCCACGGACCTGTACATCCAGCAGGACAAGTTCCGCCACCAGTTCGCCGCCGACGTACCCGCAGCACAGGCGGCCCTCATGGCCGCCGGACAGCGTCCCGTCGCGCAGGCAGCCCTGGAGGAGAAGGCCACCAGCGCCGCCTGGAAGACCAAGCCGAGCTGGGACATCATCACCACCCGCGACCTCAACATCCCCGCGACCGTCCAGCGGTTCATGGCCGAGCGCGCGCACGCCCACACCACCGAGGTCGCCGCGTCCCACTCGGTCGCCGTCTCCCACCCGCGGCTCGTCGCCGACGTGATCGAGCAGGCTGCCCGGGCCACGGTGCGCTGACGCCCGCGACGAGGCAACGCCCTTCCCCCGTACCACGGATCACGGCCGGCCGGCCGCGGATCTTCCCCCGGCGTTCCTGGTACCCGCGCCGGACCCCGGACCCGGACCCCGGACCCGGACCCCGGACCCGGACCCCGGACCCGGACCCCGGCCCGGACCTCGCCCCGACCGCTGCCCCAGGCCGAACCCGACGGCCCGGGGCAGCGCCGGTTCACGCCACGCAGGCACGGCGGTCGGCTCGCGGGGATACGACCTGCAAGATTGTTCGTCGTGAGAGGCGTCGTGAGAGGCGTTGTCGAGGCGTTGTCGAGGCGTTGTCGAGGCGCGGGTGAGGCGCGGGTGTGGCGGAAGCCTGCGCACCACCACCGCCCTCGGAGCCCCGAGCGGCCGACAGCGGAACCGCCACTCACGCCGTCAATGGCAGTCGGTCAGGCGTTCCAGTGCCGTCGTCGCCACACGCAGCACCGCGTGGAGTTCCGTCACCTCGGTGACGGTGGGACGGACCACGCGGGACCATTCGCCGGACATACTCGGCCAGACGGCGAGCAGAACGTGACCGTGGGCGAGGCCGAGGTGGGCCCTGACGTCCACGCGTCCTTTGCTCGTGGGCACCCAGGACAGCAGGACCTGCCCCCGCGGTACGCGCGAGGGGCCATCCAGCGGCATCCAGGTGGCCATGAGCCCGCCGCCCGTCGGCGTGACGAGCGCGCCGCGGGCGTCGGCCGGCATAGGAGCCTCGGTCAGGGCGGAGAGCTGGACGGGCGGCCCGGACGCCTCGGGGTTCCGTACCAGGGTGAGGACGGGGCCCCCGGTACGGGGTCTCCCGGAACGCCGTCCCGACGAGGCCGGCCCGGCCGGCGAACGCCCCCGGCAGTGTCGGCTGCACCTGTGATGGCTCGTCACGTTTCTCTCCCTCCGTGCGCGGTCCGCCGCGCTTCGCGTCGCCAGTCTTCCGGAGGCGCGGTGCCGGCCACATCCGTCATCTGACTGCGGCAGGAAGTGATGGCCCGTCAGGACCGGTCGTCCCCCGCGCCCTCGCTCCGCTCCGCACGCTCCAGCACCCGCAAGGCGGCTTCGAGCGCCGGCCCCGCGTACGGCGTTGAGTGGATGGTCACCTCGTCGAGCTGGGCGAGGAGCCAGGACAGGCGTCCGCCACCGGCGTACGTCAGGGCGAGGCTTCCCTCCCACGCCGTCCCGCGCAGGTGTTCCGAAGTGATCCGACCGTCCTCGGCGTGGGCCACCAGGAGGCGGGACGCCATGGCACGCTCCAGCGGCCCCGGCCTCCAGCGCCCCCCGTCGAGATCGGAGGTGAGGGTTTCGACCAGATCGGTGAGCCGTTCCACCGCGAGCGCGGCGCGATCCTGGACAGCCGTGGACGAGAGCGGGGTGTGTGACATGGGTATGCGGGGCCTCTGCTCAGAGTGATGTGCGTTCATTTCACCTGTTCCGCCCCTGTGCGAGCGTCCAGAACGCATGTCGGCGCCGGGTGCGGGGCAGTGTAGGTTTGAACACCAGAATATGTGTCTCGCAGGTCTTCCGGCACCGGCTCATGCCGCGGGGCGTCGTGCGGGCACGGGAGATGAAACACGGCAAGGTGTGTGTCAGGCATCAGCCCTTGGTCCACGACGCCGTATGCCCACAAGAGAGGCCGAGTTTCGATGAGGTCCGACGCGCGCTCCAACCGGCTGCGTATCCTCGAAGTCGCGACGGAGGTGCTCAACGGCCCCGGTGACACCTCACTCAAGTCCATCGCGCACAGAGCGGGCGTCGGCAAGGGAACGCTCTACCGTCACTTTCCGAGCCGCGAGTTCCTGGTGCTCCAGGTGTACAGCGGCGAGGTGGGGGACCTGGTCACCGCCGTACCCGTGCTGCTGGACACCCTGAGCCCGCAGCAGGCATTGCGGGCATGGCTGGAACGGCTGCTGGGAGTCGGCAGGTGCGCGCCGGAGTTCGCCGACACGATGGGCGGGGTCCACAGCCAGCTGACGGCGCAGTGCCAGGAGGCGTACCGGCCCCTGCTGAACGCCTTGTCCGCGTTGATCGCGGCGAACGAGGTGGCCGGAACCATCGTGTCCGGGGCAACCGCGGAGGACGTACTGTTGCTGCTCGGTCCCTTGTGGCAAGTGGAGCCGAAGGACGAACCGCGCGCGAGGGCGGCACGGCTCTTCGAGGTGCTGATGCGGGGTCTGTGCAGTCCGGACACGGTCCGGGCGGCCCCCGCTCTGACGGCGGCGGCCCGGCAGCCACGGTGAAGGCGCCCGGTCTCCCCGCGCGGGTGGTCCGCCCGGTCCACGGCAGGCTGCATCTGTTGCTCACCCTCGACTCGCTGGTCGTGGTGCTGATCTCGGTCAACCGCAAGGCGGACGGCATGCTCGCACCCGTCGCGGACAACGGCTTCCTGCGTCGGGTCGAAGCCAACAACATGCTGCTCGGACTGTGCACGGTTTTGCTGTACTACCTGGTCGCCGCCCACCTGGTGACCGGTTCCCGGCACCAGGTCCGACCACGTGCGGTACTCGCCCTGGGGGCGGTGTTCATCCTGGGCGCGTACCTCTACGCGTTGAGCCTCGGCGACCACGAGATCACCAACTACCTGCACGGACGGTTCTGTGCCGAGAGCCTGCCCGAGGTCTGCCGGGTGATCGCCTTCAACGACGACGTCTTCTCCGACGTCGTCTTTCTCTTGGGGTTCACGCTCCTCAACGTCACGATCATGCTCACTCAGCTCCTCTTCCCCACCGACCGGGCGCCGCGCCCGTGGGACAACGTCCTGCTCGTGGTGAACGCCCTGTTCATCGGTGCGGGTATCACCGCCAACCTGGCCTTCGAGAAGGCGGGGTTCGACACCCTCGTCATCGGTGCCACGGCCGTCGTGGCCCTGTTCCTGCTGCTGCGTGCGCCCCGGCAGCCGATGCTGCGTTTCTACGCTGTCGCCTACACCGCCGGGCTTCTGGTTACGGTACTGATCGAGGCGGTCTGATCCGACTCGTCCGACCGGCCGGACGTCCGACCGGGTGGCGGGCCGCACTCAGCAGTAGTCGTCGCCCTGGTAGAGGGTGAGCAGCCGCACGGTCTCCACGTAGAGCCAGGTCAGGGTCAGCGTGAGCCCGAATGCCGCCGTCCACGAATGCGCGCGGGCGATCCCGTGGGCGATGCCCTTCTCCACCTGCCGCAGGTGCAGGAATGCGAACGATGTGCCGAAAGCGAGGCCGACGACGCCCATGAAGACGCCGAGGCCGAACGGGGCGAGGCCCAGCATGTCCGCGCCGGTGAGCGGGAACAGCAGCCAGTTCGCGAGGACGAGCAGGCCCGCGCCGAGCAGCCCGCCGCCGACGTAGCCACGCGCCCGGCGATGAGCCCGCAACCATCGCAGTCCGTGGGCGAGGAGCGCGCCGGCGCAGGCGGCCATCGTCGCGAGCACCGTCTGGACGAAGACGCCCGGCGAGAGGTGGCGGGACGTGGTCGCGGCGAGCATGCCGAGGAACACCCCCTGGAAAGCCGCGAACGCCAGCGTCAGGACCATGGACGGCAGGTTCCGGCGGCACTGGACCACCACCAGCGCCGCGGCGATCAGCGCGGCGACGCCCGTGATGCCGTAGGAGGCGCCGTCGCCGAGGGTCGTGAGCGACGGCAGGGTCCACGTCAGCCCGGCTGCGAGAGCCGAGACGCCGAGAGCCACCGCCGCGCGGGAAAGGACCCCGTCCATGGTCAGCAGGTCACCGACGAGGACCGGTACGGGTGCGGTCCCCTCGCCGGGAGCACGGTCCGTACCGCGTACGGTCCCGGACCGGCTCCTGGCGACGGGAACCTCGGCCCGCGGGTCCATGACCGCGGTCTTCTGCCCGCCGCTCCGCTTGAACTGCGGGCGGGAGAGTATCGGGTTGCTGCTCTTCAACGAACGCTGTTCGACCGGTATCACGCCAGTTCCTCTTCTCCCTGGGGGACGTACCGGCACCCGGCCGCCGAGGCGGGATTCCGTCCGGCCGTCGGGCTCACCGGAAGTGTCGGCGGGCCTCAGCCTGACCGGCCGGACAAAGCGTGCGCATCAGTCAGTTGACGGTCGGGTGCGCGCCGGGCGCGAGCACCCGACGGGCAGTCACGGCAGCTCGAAGCCCAGCACCTCGGCGGCGGCCTCGGGGGTGGGCTGGGACCAGTACTCCGCCACGGCCTCGTTGCTGGAGAGCGACCGCGTGCGGGCCACGTCGAGGTAGAGCGTGCCGCGCAGGTGATCGGTCTCGTGCTGCACGATGCGCGCGGGCCAGCCGGTGAACACCTCGTCGATCGACCCGCCGCGCTCGTCCTGACCACGAAGCCGCACCCGGGCGTGCCGGGCCACCACCGCCTGCCAGCCCGGCACGCTCAGGCAGCCCTCGAAGAACGCGGCCCTGGCGTCGCCCTCGGGCTCGTAGGAGGGGTTGACCAGTACCCGGAAGGGCAGCGGGGTACGTCCACGCGCCTGGAGCGTCTCCGGGGCGCCGGGGGCAGCGTCCTCCACCACCGCGATGCTCAGCGGGATGCCGACCTGGGGTGCGGCGAGGCCCACCCCCGGTGCTGCCAGCATCGTGTCGCGCAGCGCGCGGACGAACCGTTCCAGGAGGGCGTCGTCGAGCTGTCCGTCGTAGGGCTCGGCGACGGTGCGGAGCACGGGCTCTCCGGCGGTGACGATCGGGAGCGGGCTGCCGCTCGCCAGGAGTTCCTCGACCCGCTCGGGCAGGGACCGGTGTGTTGTCGACGTTGTCATGGGGACAGCCTGCCAGTCGTGACGAGACACATGTGCGCGGGTGCTCCCTGGGCGGCTTTTGAGGCACGGTCCGGAAGCCGGTCGGCATCGACGCCCGCCGTCGCCGCCCTCCGTCCCGATGCGGGGCCCGCCGCCGTCCGCCGGTCGTGCCGGACGGCGGCGGGGCGGGACGCACGGCCCGTTGTCAGGCGGGCACGATGTTGTGGTTGAACCGGAAGACGTTGGCGGGGTCGTAACGCTTCTTCACCTCGGCGAGGCGGTCGTACCGCTCCGGCCCGTACGCCTCGCGCACACCCTGGGCGTCGGTCGCCTCCTCGGGCGAGAGGAAGTTCACCATCGCCCGGCCGGCCGCCCAGGGCGCCAGACCGTCCACGACCCTCGCGAGGTCGGCCCGCAACGCTTCCGCCCGGTCCGGCGCCCCCATCGCGAACGCGAAGACGACGAAGGGCAGACCGCGGCTGGAGACCGCGTTCGGGACGACGGGTTCGCGGTCGAACGCGCCGCCGAGCGCCCTGATCTCCACGTTCGCCAGGGTGCATGCGGAATCAGGACCGGTCAGTTCCACCAGCGTCTGCGCCGTCTTCTCGGAGAACTCCTCCAGGCAGACGCTGCGGTCGAAGTACGGCATGGGGGCCACCGGGTCCATGTGAATCTCACCGATCGCCGTGAAGGGCCTCTCCCCCACCAGGTCGATCAGCGCGGGCGCGGCCGCGCGCAGCGGGGCGACGAGTTCCGCACCGTCGTCCGCCGAGCCCAGGTAGCCGATGCGCAGGTGGACGACGAAAGCCCCGCGAAGCGGCTCGGGCAGCACGGGGAGGTCGGGCAGCCGCTGGATCGCCACGGAGGAGGTCATGTCCTCCCCCACCGTCGGCAGCCAGGCACGCCAGGCGTCCAGGACGGGGGCCAGGTGCTCGCCCGCGAACCAGATGCCGCCGCCGTAGAAGCGCGAGACGGGAAAGACGTCGAATTCGAGCTCGGTGACGATGCCGAAGTTGCCCTTGCCGCCCAGCACCGCCCAGAACAGGTCGGGTTCGCTCTGCGGGGTCACCCGGCGCAGCTCGCCGTCCGCGGTCACCACGTCCACCCGGCGTACGTGGTCGGCGGCGTAGCCCAGGCTCCGGCCCAGCAGCGGGCTCTGGCCGCCGCCCAGGGTGTATCCGACGACGCCGACCTCCGGAGCCGAGCCCGCGAGCGGGGCGAGACCCGCCTCGGCGGTGCGCGGCAGCACGTCGCTCCAGCGCACGCCCGGCTCCGCCCGTACGGTGCGTTCCTCGGCGTCGACGACGAGGCCCCGCATCCGGCGGGTCGTGACCAGCAGCCCGTCCCGGGCCGGCGAGACCACCTGATGGGCTGCCGACGCCACCGCCACGGGCAGCCCGTGCCGCACCGCGAACCGGACAGCCTCGCGGACGTCGTCGGAGCTGGTGGCGCCGACCACGACGGCGGGCCGCAGACCGCAGAGCAGGTTGTACGTGGCGCACTCCTCGTCGTACCCCTCTGCTCCCGGCTCCAGTACGGGGCCGCCCACGGACCCCCGCAGGGCAGCCAGGTCCTCCGGCCGGAAATGAACACTGGACACGTGCATCACAACCTCACTCACACATACGGAGCGCTCTTCGATATGTTCGGGTCCGTCACACGTGGGACGAACGGGAACGCTCCCGGATGCCAGAGAAACGTGCGGTGACCACTGCTTCGTTCACTTCGCGCATGTCGGATTTCGCCACAGGACGACGCGGGGCCTGCGCGGGTGGACGAGGTGCACGAGGGTGTCCGCCTCGTCCGCCTTCCGTGAGCCGGTCGGGGGCGCGCGGGGGGAGCGAGGAAGGGGCATGACCGCGATCTGGACATCTTTTGGAATGCGATGGTTGCATGGGCCCGCTCGAAGCCGAGTGCGTACGTGGCCGATTCGGCCCTGGGCACCGGGCTCCCTTACGCCGGCCGCTGGAGGCAGCCCGATGAACGAGCCGGACCCGGCAGTCTGCGCCGTCTCCGCACGGTTGGTCGGACGCGAGCGGGATCTCGCCTTCATCCGGTCCTTCTTCGACAACTCCGAGGTGCAGGGCGCGGCGCTGCTGCTCTCCGGAGAGGCGGGAGTGGGCAAGACCGCGGTGCTCGACGCGGTGGCGCGGGGTGCCGCGCGCCAGGGTGTCCGCGTCCTGCGGGCGGGCGGGGTGCAGTTCGAGGCGGACATCGGCTACGCCGGCCTCAACCAGCTCCTCGTCCCGCTCTTCGACGACTTCGAGATCCTGGACAACCCACACCGTGACGCGCTGCGGGTAGCGGTCGGGGTGGGCAGCGGACCCGTTCCCGACCGACTGCTGACCTCCACCGCGGTACTGCTGTTGCTGCGCCTGGTGTCCGCACGGTCTCCGCTCCTGATCGTCGTCGACGATCTGCCGTGGCTCGACCGGGCGACCAACGCCGTCCTCGGGTTCGTGGCCCGGCGGCTCGTCGGCAGCCGCATCGGCTTCCTCGCCGCTTCCCGTGAGGGCTCGGACAACTTCTTCGAATCCAGTGGTCTCAGTGAGCACCGGCTCCGGCCGCTCGACGAGGTGTCGTCCGCCGAACTGCTGGCCCGCGCCCACCCCGACGTCTCGCCCGCGGTCCGGCGCCGTGTCGTCGCGGAGGCGTGCGGCAATCCGCTGGCCCTGGTGGAACTGCCGACCGCGCTCTCCGCCGAGCAGCGCGCGACGCTGGCGGCGGTGCCGTCGATGCTGCCGCTGAGCGAGCGCCTCCAGGCGCTGTTCGCCTCGCGGGTCGCCGCGCTGCCCGCCCACTGCCGGGAGTTGTTGCTGCTCGCGGCCCTGGACGGCCACGGCGACCTTGCCTCGATCGAGGCCGCCGCCGTAGGCCGGGCGACCGCGGACGACCTCACTCCGGCGGAACGCGACCGGCTCGTGACGCTTTCCGCCGACAACCGCAGGATGTCTTTCCGCCATCCGCTGATCGGGTCCGCCGTGGTGGAACTGGCGACCCCCTCGGAACGCAGAAGGGCCCATCTCGCACTGGCCGGAGTGCTCGGTGACCGTCTGGAACGCCGCGCCTGGCACTTGGGCGAGGCCGCCGTGGGACCGGACGAGTCGGTGGCCTCCCTGCTGGAAGAGGCCGCGCGGCAGCAACTCGGCCGCGGTGACGCCCTCGGCGCGGTGGCGGCGCTGACCCGTGCCGCAGGGCTCAGCCCCAGCGCGGCCGACGAGGGCCGTCGACTGGCCGAAGCGGCTTATGTGGGGGTGGACTCCAGCGGTGAACTGGATGACGCCTCGCGCCTGCTCGCGGGCGCCCGCCTCATCCACGCCACCGGCAGGGAGTCTCTGCACGCGGCTGCCGCGTCCGCGTTCCTGCTGATCAACAGGGGCGGCGACATCGACACCGCGTACCGGCTGCTGGTCGGTGCGATCGAGACGGGGACACACGGCTATGACGCCTCGGACGACGCTCTCGTCGAGGCCCTGCACCTGCTGGTCCTGCTGTGCTGGTACCGCGGTGTGACGGAGCTGTGGAAGCCGCTGTTCACCTTCCTGGGCCGGCTCACCCCTGGACCGCCCGAGCTGCTGTGGGTGATCGCCCAGACCTTCGCCGACCCGGCGCGCACGGGCCCCGCGGCCCTGGCCCGCCTGACGGAGCTGATCGCCACCGTGGGTGATGCCCCTACCCAGGTGATACGCGTCGGCACGGCCGCCGTCTTCGCGGACCGGCTCGGGGACTTCCGGTGGGCCACCCACCGGCTGGTGGAGCAGGGCCGTGCGGGCACCGCGCCGGTCCGCAGGCATCTGGGCGCACTCATGCACCTGGGTCTGGACTACTTCCATCTGGGGAGGTGGGAGGACGCCGCACGGCTCGCCGACGAAGGGCTCGCCCTGTGCGAGAACCACGACTACCGCTTCTACGCGTGGTACTTCCTCTACATCCAGGCGGCCGTCGCCGCGACGTGCCCCATGTGACCGCTGTTCTCCAGGACCAGCAGCCGTGAGTCGGGGATCAGCTCGTCCAGTTCGACACCCCAGCGCATCC
>NZ_JBSFVR010000286.1:0-9764 GCF_053592415.1 Streptomyces sp. NPDC002690
GCCCCGGGAGTGGCGCCGCACCAACCACCGAGTTCACCCCGCTTACCTTTTCACCCGAATGCCCCAGGTCAAGTACCGCCTCGCCGGGTGCGCTCGCCGGCCGAGGTGCGTGACGCCGCCGCCCTGCTGCGTACCCCGCTGCCTGCCGCGCTCTGGGACGACCTGCGCTCCGAAGGGCTCCTCCCGGCCCCGGGCGCGCCCACCGGGGCACCGGCCCCCGGGGAGCGGTGACCATGGACGCGCCCGCGACGATCGTCGACGCCCACCACCACGTCTGGGACCTCGCCGTGCGCGACCAGGAGTGGATCACCGGCGAGGAGCTCGCCCCCATCCGGCGCAGCTTCACCCTCGCCGACCTGGAACCCGAGGTCCGGGCAGCGGGTGTGGGTGCCACCGTCCTCGTGCAGACCGTCTCCGTCGCCGAGGAGACACCCGAGTTCCTGGCCCTCGCCCACGACAGCGACCTCGTCGCCGGGGTCGTCGGCTGGACGGACCTCACCGCCCCCGACGTCGCCGACACCCTTGCCGCACTCCGGTCCCTGCCCGGCGGCGACCGGCTGACCGGCATCCGCCACCAGGTCCAGGGCGAGAGCGACCCGCGCTGGCTGCTCCGCCCCGACGTGCAGCGCGGCCTGGCCGCCGTCGCCGACGCCGGTCTCGTCTACGACCTGATCGTCCGGCCCCACCAGCTGCCCGCCGCGACGGCTGCCGCCGCCCTGCTGCCCGGGCTCACCTTCGTGCTCGACCACGCGGGGAAGCCACCCGTCGCCCAGGGGCATCTCCAGCCCTGGGCCGACGACCTGCGGGCGCTGGCCGCCCTGCCCAACACGGTCTGCAAACTCTCCGGCCTGGTCACCGAGGCGGACCCGCGCCACTGGACCGTGGACGACCTGCGCCCGTACGCCGACGTCCTGCTCGACCGCTTCGGACCGGGACGGCTGATGTTCGGCTCGGACTGGCCGGTGTGCCGCCTCGCCGCCACGTACGAGGAGGTCCTCGGGGTCGCGCGCACGCTCACCGCCGGCCTCTCCGAGGACGAGCGCACCGCCGTCTTCGCCGGTACGGCGACCCGGGTCTACCGGCTCGGCTGAACTTCCCGCCGTCGCGGCGGACGGACGGCGGCCCGGCCAGCGGTGGCCGACCGTCCGGAGCCTGCGGCAGGCTGGACACATGCCCGAGCTGCCGGAAGTCGAAGCCCTGCGGGTCTTTCTCGGCGACCACCTGGTCGGCAGGGAGATCGCCCGCGTCCTCCCGCTCTCCGTCAACGTACTCAAGACGTACGACCCGCCACCCGCCGCACTGGAGGGGACCACCGTCACCTCGGTGGACCGGCACGGCAAGTTCCTGGACATCGGCGCGGGCCCACTCCACCTCGTCACCCATCTGGCCCGGGCCGGCTGGCTCCAATGGCGGGAGTCCTTCCCCGCCAAACCGCCCGGGCCCGGCAAGGGGCCGCTCGCCCTGCGCACCGTGCTCGACGGCGGCGACGGCTTCGACCTGACCGAGATGGGCAGCAAGAAGGCGCTCGCCGTGTACCTGGTCCACGACCCGATGGAGGTTCCCGGCATCGCCCGGCTCGGCCCCGACCCGCTGGCCCCGGACTTCGACCGGGACGCCTTCGCCGCCCTGCTCTCCGGGGAACGCCGCCAGATCAAGGGCGCGCTCCGCGACCAGTCGCTGATCGCGGGCATCGGCAACGCCTACAGCGACGAGATCCTTCACGCGGCGAAGATGTCCCCGTTCAAGCGCACCGCCGACCTCGGCGACGACGACATCAGCCATCTCTACTCGGCCTTGCGCACCACCCTGGAGGAAGCCGTCGCGCGCACCAGCGGGGTCGCCGCCGGCAAGCTCAAGTCCGAGAAGCGCAGCGGCATGCGCGTCCACGGGCGGGCGGGGGAGCCCTGCCCGGTCTGTGGGGACACCGTGCTGGAAGTGTCGTTCAGCGACTCCGCGCTCCAGTACTGCCCCACCTGCCAGACCGGCGGGAAGCCGCTCGCCGACCGTCGGACGTCACGCTTCCTGAAATGACGGGCCACGCCGAGGCCCTGAAATGAACGGGCCGGGCAGAGGCCTCCGGACACCGCCTACACTCCGGCCTCATGCTGCGCGTACTCGCCGTCGACGACGAAGAACCGGCCCTGGAGGAACTCCTCTACCTCCTGCGCGCCGACCCCCGCATCCACAGCGCCGAGGGCGCCACCGGCGCCACCGAGGCGCTGCGCCGCATCGGCGCCGCCGTCGACGCGGGACCCGACGACCCCGACGCGATCGATGTCGTCTTCCTGGACATCCACATGGCCGGACTCACCGGTCTCGACGTCGCCCAGCTGCTGGGCGGCTTCGCCTCGCCCCCGCTCATCGTCTTCGTCACCGCCCACGAGGGCTTCGCCGTACACGCCTTCGACCTCAAGGCCGTCGACTACGTGCTCAAGCCCGTACGCCGCGAACGCCTCGCCGAGGCCGTACGCCGCGTCGCCGAACAGGTGGGGGAGCGTACCGCGCCCGTGCACGACACCGGCGGCGATCCGGTGCAGGTCGAACTGGGCGGAGTGATCCGGTTCGTGCCCGTCGAGGACATCGCGTACGCCGAGGCCCAGGGCGACTACGCCCGGCTGCACACCGCCACCGGCAGCCACCTCGTGCGGATTCCGCTCACCACGCTGGAGGAACGCTGGCGCTCCCGGGGCTTCGTCCGCATCCACCGCCGCCACCTCGTCGCGCTCGCCCGCATCGACGAACTCCGCCTGGACGCGGGCGCCATGAGCGTGCGCATCGGCGGCGCGGAACTCGCCGTGAGCCGCCGCCACAGCCGCGCCCTGCGCGATCTCCTGATGCGCCAGGGCAGTCGCTGACCAGGTCGGGTTCCGATCGCACGCACCGGACGTCACCGGACCCCGCCCTCCGGGCGGACCGCGCCACTGTCGAAACGCGCCCCGGTGCCGCGCCGGCCGAGGCCCCTTCCCAGTCGCACCCCGCGCACCCTAAACTGCCCGCTCATGTCCGCAGAGCCCACGCCCCGGCGCGAGGTCGTGACGGGAGTACCCCGGAGGGTGCGTCCGCTGCCGCGCCACCGCACCCAGTCCGAGATAGACGAGCAGACCGCCCTCGGCGGAGCGTACGTACGCTCGCTGATGCGCAGCCAGCTCCGCGCCGGGCTCACCGCCTTCGCGGCCCTCGCCCTCGTCGCAGGCACCCTCCCGCTCGTCTTCACCACCCTGCACAGCGGCGCGGTCGTCTGGGCCGCCCTCGGGTTCGCCGTCTACCCGCCGATCACCCTCCTCGCCTGGTGGTACGTACGCCGGGCCGAACGCAACGAGCGGGACTTCGCCCGGCTCGTGGAAGGCCGCCCCGCCCAGTGACGAAACCCGCCGGCCTCCCGCCCGCCCTCTTCGCCCGCTCCGGTGAAGGGCACGTCGAACGGTGAACACGCCCGACCACACGGCGTCGTGGGCGGCGGTCGCCCTCGTCGTCCTCGCCACGGTGCTCGTCGGCGGATTCGGCCTGCGGATCTCCCGCACCACGTCCGACTTCTACGTCGCCTCCCGCACCGTCCGTCCCCGCCTCAACGCGGCGGCGATCAGCGGGGAGTACCTCTCCGCCGCCTCCTTCCTCGGCATCGCCGGACTGGTGCTGGTGCACGGTCCCGACATGCTCTGGTACCCGGTCGGCTACACCGCCGGCTATCTGGTGCTCCTCTTCTTCGTCGCGGCCCCGCTGCGCCGCTCCGGGGCGTACACCCTGCCGGACTTCGCCGAGGGCCGCCTCGAATCGCGCCAGGTGCGCCGCCTGGTCAGCGTGTTCGTCGTCGGCGCGGGCTGGCTCTACCTCGTCCCCCAGCTCCAGGGGGCCGGGCTCACGCTGCAGATCCTCACCGGTGCGCCCGGCTGGCTCGGGGACGTCCTCGTCGCCTCGGTGGTGGTGGTCGCGGGCGCGGCGGGCGGGATGCGGTCGATCACCTTCGTCCAGGTCTTCCAGTACTGGCTGAAGCTGACCGCACTGCTGGTCCCGGCACTCTTCCTGGTGCTCGCCTGGCAGGGCGACGGGCGCCCGGCCGTCACCTTCGGCGGGCAGCACGCCGTCTTCCGCGCCGACCACCCGCTGTACGCGACCTACGGGCTGATCGTCGCCACCTTCCTCGGCACCATGGGGCTCCCGCACGTCGTCGTCCGCTTCTACACCAGCCCCAACGGCCGCGACGCGCGCCGCACCACCGTCGCCGTACTCGCCCTGGTCGGCCTCTTCTACCTGCTGCCACCCGTCTACGGAGCACTGGGGCGCCTGTACGCCCCCGAACTGCGGCACGGCGGCGAGGCCGACGCGGCCGTACTGCTGCTGCCCGCGCGGGTCATCGGCGGGCTCGGGGGCGACCTGCTGGGCGCGCTGATCGCCGGGGGAGCGTTCGCCGCGTTCCTCTCCACCGCCTCCGGCCTGACCGTCGCCGTGGCCGGGGTCATCACCCAGGACGTCCTGCCGCAGCGCGGCGTGCGCTACTTCCGGCCCGCCACCGTCCTCGCCATCGCCGTGCCCCTGGCCGGGTCGCTCCTCGTCAGCAGGGTGCCGGTGGCCGACGCGGTGGCGATGGCCTTCGCCGTCTCCGCCTCGTCCTTCTGCCCCCTGCTGGTGCTGGGCATCTGGTGGCGCCGGCTCACCCCGCCGGGAGCCATCGCGGGACTGCTGCTCGGCGGCGGCTCGGCGCTGCTCGCCGTGGCGATCACGGTGAGCGGGGCCGTACGGCCGCCAGGCTGGCCCCACGCGCTGTTGGCCTGGCCCGCCGTGTGGTCGGTGCCGGTCGGCTTCCTCGCGATGGTCCTCGTCTCGCTCGCCACCCCGGGGCGCGTACCCCCGGGCACCAACGCGGCGATGACCCGTTTCCACCTGCCGGAGGCACTGACCGCGGGGAGGGACCGATGACCGCGGCGGGGATCGCGGTACTCGTCGTGATGATCGCCCTGCTGACCGGATCGGCCTTTCTCCTCGGCCGCCGTACCGTCCGTCCCGTGCGGCCCAGCGACGTCGGTACCCCCGTCGAGCACGCGACCTTCGAGACCTTGCACACCGCGTCGCTGGCCGCACCCCCGCTGCGGGCCGGACTGACCGAGGACAGCGCCCGGCGCTCCGCCCGCCGGCTGCGCTCCCTGCTGGGCACCGACGCGCTCTGCCTCACCGACCGCGAACGGGTACTCGTCTGGGACGGTGCGGGGCACCACCACGGCCCGGAAGTGATGGAGCAGGTCAAGGAGCTCCTGGAGAACGGCCGTGACACCGCCTTCACCACCGACTGCGGCGATCTGGACTGCCCGCTGCGCTGGGCGGTGGCCGTACCGCTCACCGTCGACCACCGGGTACTCGGCGTGCTCGTGGCCCACGCGCCACGCGAGTCCGCTGTGCTGGCGCGCGCGGCGGGCGAGGTCGCCCGCTGGGTCTGCGTACAGCTCGAACTCGCCGAACTCGACCGCTCACGGACCAAGTTGATCGAGGCCGAGATCAAGGCGCTCCGTGCCCAGATCTCCCCGCACTTCATCTTCAACTCGCTGGCGGCCATCGCGTCGTTCGTCCGCACCGACCCCGAACAGGCCCGCGAACTCCTCCTGGAATTCGCCGACTTCACGCGTTACTCCTTCCGCCGGCACGGCGACTTCACCACTCTCGCCGACGAACTCCACTCCATCGATCAGTACTTGGCGCTCGTGCGAGCGAGGTTCGGCGACCGTCTCGCGGTCACCCTGCAAGTGGCGCCCGAGGTGCTGCCCGTCGCCCTGCCCTTCCTCTGTCTCCAGCCGCTCGTGGAGAACGCCGTCAAGCACGGTCTCGAAGGGGCCGTCACCCGAAGCCGGATCACCATCTCCGCCCTGGACGCGGGCTCCGAGGCCGAGGTCGTCATCGAGGACGACGGCACCGGCATGGACCCCGAGCGGCTGCGGCAGATCCTGCGAGGCGAGGGTGGCGCCTCGACCGGCATCGGCCTGCTCAACGTCGACGAGCGGCTGCGCCAGGTGTACGGCGACGACTACGGACTCGTCATCGAGACCGGCGTCGGTGCGGGCATGAAGATCACTCTGCGGCTTCCCAAGTACCGTGCCGGGGTCCACGGCTCCTGACCCCGGCGCCGGCCTCGCCTCTTCATGACGGCAGTTGAACCGACGGCCGCTGATCCACGTGGGCCAAGGTGAGTGGAGTCGTTGAGCAGATACGAGGTTGCGATGACCGCCGGTCCGGCCGAATGCCCGCACGTGAGGCTCCTGCTCGGTGCCTACGTACTCGACGCGCTGTCCGAGCGGGAAGCGCACGAGGTCTCGCTTCACCTGCTCCTCTGCGGCGCGTGCGCCGCAGCCGAGACGGAGTTGGCGCGGGCTCCCGGCTTCCTCGCCCTGCTGACCGAGCAGGATCTGCTGGAGTAGCCGGGCAGACCGCGCTGGAGCAGCCGGAGGGCGTAGTAGGAACGCGACTTGACGGTGCCCGGCGGTATGCCGAGCACCTCGGCCGTCTCCCCGACGCTGAGCCCGTGGAAGTAGATCTCCACCAGCACCGCACGGTGTTCGGGACTCAGCCCGCGCACCGCCGCGCGCACGTCGAGGGAGCGGACCGCCGAATCGGCGGTGTCCATGAGGGCGGAGGCGCATTCCAGTACGGAGTCGCTCACCTCGGTGGGCCGTGCCTGCCGCGACCGGCGCGCGTCGATGGCGAGACGCCGGGCCACGGTGAAGAGCCACGGGCGCATGGACTCGTACGGCGCGGCGAACGCCTCGGGATGCTGCCACGCGCGCACCAGCGTCTCCTGGACCAGATCCTCGGCCCGCTGGCGGTCGCCGAAGGTCAGCCCCTGGAGGAACTGGAAGAGCGCAGGGCCGTGTTCCCGCAGCAGTTGCGCGATGGCCCGTTCGTCGGTGGTCGCCGTGGACATCGTGGAACGTCCCCTCCCGCAGGTCGCAGCGGCCTCGTTGCCGCCTGGCGTATACGAACGCATCGACGGGCGGAGGAACAGGCCGTGGGCCGCGGTGTGCGACGAGCGGTCGCACGGAGCGGCGAGCGGTGCGGTGAACGGTCGGCGGCCCCGGCTACGGACCCCTGCGGTGGGCCATGCGGGACGTGCTCTACGGCACCACCGTCACGGGCCAGCGTCCCGCCTTCACCAGCCGCACCGCCACCGAGCCGACGATCCGGTGCCCGGCCGACTCGGAGGCGCCGACCACCACGGCGTCCGCCTTCAACTCGTCCGCGGCGCTGACCAGCCCGTTGTACGGGTCACCACGGAAGGTGTGGAACTCCCAACGCACGTCCCAGGTGTCCTTCATCCGCTCCGTGGAGGTCCGGATCTCGTTGATCAGCCCTTCCGCCACATCACCTGTGGTTCCCGCCACCGGCGCCCCGAGCGCCGCCCCGGTGACCATCAGGGGCTGGACGTAGACCAGCGCCAGCGTGGCGTTCTGCCTGCGTGCGAGCCCGGCCGCGTAGGCCGCCGCGCGCATGGAGGAGTCGGAGCCGTCGATGCCCGCGACGATCACTTTGGGACCGTCAGTGCCACGTTCGAACTGGTGTCGCTGTTGCTCAGTCACGGCAGGAAGGCTAGCGGCTCGCGTACCCGGGTGCCGAACGGGTCGGGGTGCGGTGCTGGGCCGGTCGGCACAGGGGCGGTCCTTCCATCGGGTACACCTCACCTGGCCTTCGTGTCGCACGACACGACAAAACGATCTTCGTGCGAGCAGTTGGTCATGAAGTATGAAAAGAAGCCCCCCGGGCGTCGGATGCTGCTCAAGTGCGCGGCCGGGCTCGGTGCCGCGGCCGCCGCGCACCTGATCGCGGCGGAACCTGCCGCCGCCCCCGCCGGGCCCGCCGCGGGCCCGCGAACCCCGGTGGCGGCAGGTCCGCCCGCCGCGGTGCCCCGCAGGCCCTCGGCCTACCGGCTCCAGCCCATGGTCGGTCAGGCCGCCGAGGCCGCACCCCGCCGCCGGCCCGCGCGGCCACCCGTACGCACCCGGCCCTTCGAGGAGCTGCCGGACCTCGGCCGTGCGATGGTGCTCACCTTCGACGACGGCCCCGATCCGCTCTACACGCCGCAGATCCTGGCCACCCTGCGCCGGCATCAGGTGCACGCCATGTTCTTCCTCTGCGGCGAGATGGCGAACGACAACCGGGATCTGGTGCGTGCCATCGCCGAGGACGGCCATGTGATCGGCAACCACACCTGGACGCACCCCCTGATGACCGGCCTGACCCGGGCGGAGGCGAGGGACGAGATCGAGCGGACCAGCGAGGTGCTCCAGCGGACGGCCGGTGAGGCGCCGCTCTGGTTCCGGGCGCCGTACGGGGCGTGGAACCGCAACATCTTCGAGATCGGCGCGGAGCTGAACATGGAACCGATGGCCTGGACGGTGGACACGCTGGACTGGGAGACGCCCGGCACCGACGCGATCATCGGCCGGGTGCTGGACGGGGCCGCCCCCGGAGTGGTCGTGCTCTCCCACGATGCCGGAGGAAACCGGTCACAGACCGTCGAGGCGCTGCCGCTTTACCTGCCCCGTCTGATCGACGAGGGCTACCGGCTCACGGTGCCGTACCGCGTCTGAGCGCCCGAGTGCGGGGACCCGGGGGTGGTGCGCGGACCGGGCGGAGACGTCTTCGCCCGGTGTACTCCGGCCGGCCGGTCCGCGGTCAGCGGGTCTCTGTCAGGCGCGCGAAGACGACCACGTTGCCGTCGTACCCGGCGGCCTTCGAGTAACCGCCGCCGCAGGTGATGACCCGGAGCTCGGCGTAGCCGGTGTCCCCGTACACCCGGGGGCCGGGGAAGTCGGCCTTGGAGAAGACCTCCACACCGTAGATCTCGAAGACCGCGACCCTGCCGTCGTAGCGGGTCACCTCCACGTGCTCGCCCTTGGTGAGGGCGCCGAGCCCGTAGAAGACGGCGGGCCCCGACATGTTGTCCACGTGGCCGACGACCACCGACGTGCCCCGCTGCCCCGGCGAGATGCCGTTCTGGTACCAGCCCGCCAGATTCTTGTCCTGCGGGTCGGGCGCGGCGATCCAGCCGTCCTGGTCGAGGCCCACGTCCACGATCGGGGCGTCCACCTTGATCGCGGGGATCGAGACGCGGGCGGCGGGGGCGTACGGCAGCATCTGCACCGGCTCCCCCTCCACGGGGATGTCGTCGACGTCCCGCACGCTGTCGATGCGGGCGGCCGCGACGGGCTGAGGCGGCCCGTCCGGCACGTCGACGCCGTTCCTCATCAGCGCGACCCCGGTGAGCATGACCAGGGCGACCGCCCCCCAGGGAGTGTGTCTGGTCCGCCGGACCTTCCAGTTGTCCCGGCCCATGGTTCTCCCTTTCGTCGCCACGCTCGGCACGCTAGGGGTGCGCGGGCGTGACGGCGATCGGAGCGGGGCGAACGGGTGGCGAGCGGTCCTCGCAGGTCAGCAGCCCTGCCTGTCGGCGTAATGGTCAGATAAAAATTCTGACGGCCCGTGACCTGGGACTCCGTCAGCTGGTGTCACGCGCCGCTCGGCGTGTCGCCGTACCAGGGGCGGTGGTGCCGACATGCGGCCCGGGCCCGGTTCTGGTGAGGGTTCGTCATGGGACGCGTTCGGTCGATCCCGGAGGAGAGGCTTCCGGGGCGCGTCCCACTGGAGGTTCTGACAATGCGTGCTACACGCGCTCTCGCGGTCACCGCGACGGCCAAGGGCGGCATCAACGCGACCTTCCTCACCGACCCGTCCTTCGACACGTGGACGGACCAGGGCCGCTCCACCCTGGACGAGAAGACCCGCGC